>NZ_JAFMPL010000122.1:0-21091 GCF_019038455.1 Nocardia noduli | reverse complement strand
CCCCGACCCCGACCCACAACCGAGCCAGGAAACCCGACCACCGACCGCCAGCACCTCGGAAACAATCACCGACCTTGCCAGCTCCGACAGGACCGTCGCCGGTGTGCCGGACACCACCGCGACCGCCAACGGTCCAGAAAGCGCCACACCGGTGTCATCCGTGGAGCTGCCGCCGATCACCGCCCTCGTGGTGGAAGTCGCCGATCTCGGGCCGCCTCCCTCTGCGACGCCGCCGAGCACCACCCTCGACCCCGCAGCCGTCGCCGCGACGCCCGCCACCGATGCACCGCACGAGGCATCGATCCAAGAGCAGGGGCCATGGCGACACGCGACGGTGTGGGCCGCGCTGTTACGTCCGGTTCCCCCGCTGATCCCGCCCGAGTTGACCGAAGTCCACACCATCGCCGAAACCGCCACCCGCAATCATTGGCAGGTCACTGGTCGATTCCTGCCCGACGGCGGCCGCGGGGTGATCTACGCGCTGACGATGTCTGGGCATCTGGGTCGAGGCATCGAAGACATCACTCTGCGATGGCACCGGAACGGCGACCGAGGATGGCAATTCAAACCTCCGACCGCCACCGCCAGCGCACACGACCACACCTCCGGATCCCACTCCAGCACTCGCCACGCGGACCTGGACGTCATCGCGCAGGTGATCACCGAACCGGCCACTCGGCTTCCCGTCGATGCCGCGGCGACACTGGATCAGATCGTCGCCGCCGCACTGTCCACCGACGGTCTGCGAGTGCGCGGCCTCGACACCTACGACACCTACCGCGACCGGCTGACAGCACCGATCACCGCCGCCCTCGACAGCACCTGCGGTCAACTGCTCGCCGACGAGGTCCCCGGCGCGCCGACCACGCCACAGCGTGTGGCAGGCAGTATCCGAGCCAACCCGTGGGCGCGGCGTCAACTGGTCGCCGCGATAATCGATCGCGCGTGGATCGGCCACGACTTCACCGAGCCCGACCTCGCCCGCATCCACCACGCCGTGGAAGAACACACGCACTCGCTGTACCGGCCGAAACTCAACATCGGCGAAGAGGGCGCGGTGCGCTACACCGCCGAGACCTACGTCGAGCGGCAATTCGACCGAAGTCTGCGCCCTCACTTGTGGCAGGCCGTCGCCGCGTACGTCGCCGCCCATCGCGATGAAGTCCTCACATCGACCGAAACACAGCTCAGCGCACGTCGCGCCGCACGCACCGCCGCCGGTGACAAGTTGCGCGCCGACGCCACGGCCGCGCTACTGGCCGAAGATCCCGAGACCGCCACGGATCTGCTCGATGACACCGAGCGCGTCGACCCCGGCGCGCAATCCAGTGCCGCACTGCGCCGGATCGTCCTCGACCACTACGGGCCCGCACCCGAGGAAGCAGAACAGGTCGCGGCCGCACCGACCGTCGACCCGATCCTGCGCGCGGCGACCGCGATGGGCTGGCATCACCAACGCCAGTCCGACCCAGCCCATACCGCAGTGTCGGTACTGCGCTTCCACGATCACACCGGGGAGCGCTACGCGGTTCGCCTGGTCTTCGACGACGCCGCCCGCGGGCTGACCTACAACCCCGCCGCCTCGGGCGTCAGCCGCATCGGCGGCCGCAAGACCCCCGTCAGCATCCGGCCCGGCCCGCTGTCACTGCGCCAGGTCCGCCGCGTCCTGGCGACCGTCGCAGGCCAACGCATCACCGACACCGATGCAGCGCCACCGGCGAACCTCACCCTCGGGCAACGAGGTTTGCTGTTCGCCCTGTCCGACGAGTCCACTCTGCCGATGCTGGCCGCCGCACTCGCCGACCCCGACGCCGCACTGCCCGCCCTGCTGGCTGACCAGCATTTCCCCGCACCGCATCCCGAAGCGATCCACCACCACGGTTGGACACCGCAAGTGCGGGTCAGCGCCGAATCCGGTGTCCTGCACCTGCACAACGCACCTGAGGCGGTGAGCCTGTCAGGCCCGGAACTGGCCGGCTTCGCCCGCAACCTGCCCAGCGCACTACGCACCCGACTGGACGAGCACGCCGACCTGCGCGTGCTACGCCAGATCCTTCGCTACGAAGTTCTCGATCTGGACAACCTCTCCGACCACACCAGCGACACCCCTGCTGACTCGGCACTATCGCCACCGGCCTCGGTCGCCGCCCCGGGGGTGGAGTGGGCCGAGATACGCGAGGAAATGTCGAACGACCCCGCTGTGCACGCGGCGATCCGCCGTCACCCCTACCCGGCGTACAACCTTGCCCGCCATCACACAATGCGCGCAGTCGTCGAGACCTCGTTGGATCAGATCGCCCGGCGCAGCCCCGCCCACAGTCAGGCGATCAGCGAAGAACGCGACCGCCATGGCGCCCACAACATCACCCCGCTCGCCGAGCAGGTCACCGAATCCGCACTACAGCACCGAGACCGATGGTGGCCACCGGCGATCACCGATCCCGCCGAACTGAACCGCTGGCGCGACTGGGCGGACTCGCTACTGGCCGCAGACCCGATCATCGCCACCGGCAACGGGCTTCCGCTCACCGCCGACCACGCGACCGCGCTCGACACCATGACCAGGCTGCTGCTGGCACAGCTACCCGATCAACTGCCCGACCTCGGCGTGGACCTCACCGACCCGCAAACCCGCGCCTGGTTGATCGGAGACATCCGCCTCAGCGTCGCGCCGTCCCTGCGCCCAGACCCTGCCCGCGTGAATCTTTGGCGCGCAACCGTACTCGGATACCACCCTCCCCCGCGGCCCGGCACCGAGGCCTCGACCGCGATCGCGGTCGGCGCCGACGGCACATTGCGTCGTGGCGTCGGCAGATCCCCAGAAGACTGGGGCAGCGACTACCACGCCGCCATGGTCGAAGCCCTGCACGAAGCAGGCCACCACGACTTCGTCCCCGAGCCCTTCCGCACCCTGCACACCGAAGTCGCGGCACTGCGTGAGGATCTGGCCGCCTACGCCCGCCCCCTCCTCGCCGCCGACGATCGCCTCCACGTCGCCGCGACCACCGAGACACCGAAGCACAACGACGACCAGCGGAATGTCCAGGATGCACTGAACTCCGAACCTGCCGGTGAGTTGATCGCCGAAATTCTGGCCGACCTCACCACGACCGATCCGGCGCTGGCGGCGCGCGCCCAGCAGACAGGTATCGACATCGGTCGATACCTGCGCGACGAAATCGCCGCAGCACTGCTCGTGGACCTGGTCACGCCGCCGCACCGACGCTCGAGCACCGCCGAAATCCCCACACCGGCCTCGACCGAGGAAGACCCGCAACCGCCCACCTTGTTCGACCACCTCCTACCCGAGGAGAGCACAGCTGCCCCGGCACCTACCGCGACGCAGGACAAGACAGGTGAGGAGCCCCTCGATACACCTGCCTCCTCCCCGCCTGTCGGCCCGCGATCGCTCGACGAAACTCCGATCACACCGCAGTGGGCCGAGATTCGTGAGTTGGTGGCCCAGGACCCACAGGTGCGCGCTGCTATTCGCGCCCATCCCTACCCGACGCGGTACTACACGGAAAACGGGCCGGTAGGCCGGGTGATCGCGGCACAGCTGGCCCGGCTCGCCGCCACGAGCCCCGCCCACGCCGCCGTCATCGCGGCCGAACAACAACAGCCCAGCCGCGAGCATTTCGCCGCCTCCATCACTCACGAGATCATCGGGCGCGCTGTCGATGAGCGTCACCAGTGGTGGCCCGCACCAATCAGCGATCCGGACAAGATCCAGCGCTGGCGCGAGTGGGCCGGAGCCGGGATTCTCGCCGACCCCATCACCGACTCATGGAGCGGATACCCGCTCATGTCCGACCGGGTCGGTTCGCTCAATCACGTCACCGACCTGCTGCTGGGGCAACTGTCCGAGCAGATGCCCGATCTCGACCTCGACGCCACCGACCCCGACACCCGCGCCTGGCTCACCGCCGATATCCGCATCACCATCCAGCCGAACCTGCCCTATCCCGACCGCGACCGCGAAGACCTGTGGTACGGAACCTCGTTCGGATACCATCCCCCTGCCGTCACCCGCAGAGGCGAGCCCTCGACCAAAGTACAGGTCAGACTCGGATCGCTCAGCCGAGACGGCGGCGAGACCTCCGAGGTGTGGGGCAGCGACTACCACGCAGCCATGGTCGAAGCCCTGCGCGAAGTCGGCCGCGACGATCCCGTGTCAGAGCACGCCCGTCAGATCCATGCCGAAATCGTCGCGCTACGCCACGATCTGGACGCGGCCGCACGCCCACTACTCAGCGCTGACGTACGCGTGCACGCCGCGGTCACCTCGGATCACCTGTGGCGACACGGCCTCCACAACGGGGTGGGGTTCAACGCCCTGCACTCGGACCTGCATCGCGACGCGATCGCCGAAACCATCGCCCACCTCGCATTCACCGACCCCGCGCTGATCATGCGCACCCAGCACCTGGGCTTCGACATACAGCGGTATCTCACCCATGAAGTCGGCGCAAAAGTCCTGCGGGAACTGCGCCACCCCCGACGTCGAGCCCGCCGAAAAGCAGCTTCGACCGAACCGACCGAACCGACCGAGTACACCATCACTGTCGGCGGCCCCGAGGGCGACCACCTCGTGCTGACGGCGTGCGACGACGAGACCCTGCTCGCCGAGAACCGCATCCGCCTCGGTGAGCTGGCCGAGGCGTTCGGCACCCGAGATCGAGTTCCCCCGGTCGACAGACGGATCAGCACCCTTCTGCTGGCCGCAGCGATCACCAAGGCACGAGACCAACTCGCCGCAACCACAGCGCCACCCGTCGACGACACCACTGAGCAACCGCAGCCCCCCGACGGGTGCAACCCGCCGCCGTCTCACCTCAACGACCTCATCGCTCGCGCCGCCGCTACCGGGTGGTCGCCCCAGACCCGCTACGTCACCATCGAGGACCGAACCACCTACGAACTCACCATGTCAGCGGCTACGACGACCGGCACATGGCAATTGCTGCTGAGCTTCGACGACCCGACCTACGGCGGGTACCGACTCAATGCCGCCCGCTCCAGCGCACACTGGCACCATCCCGGGCGAGAACCCGAACGATTCAGCCCCCAGCTGGATCTGGTCGACAGCCTGATCCACGCCCGCACCACCCCAGCCCTCACCTGGACCGCGACACCAGCGGCCCTCAAACCCGAGGCCACCCCCGACACTGTCACCGCACAGCCCGCGCCCCTCGTGGCCGGCGACACCGGGGCGATCGCCACAAACAGCGAACCCGACGTCGCGGTCATCGCCGACGAATACAGCGTGCTGCGCGCGGCCGCACGCCAGCTGCTGCACACCGCGGCGACCGACCCCGAGATCGGTGACATCTTCGGCACCGCCGAATCCGCGCCGCGGACAGTGGCGGACCCACGCCTGGTCGAGCAACTCACCGGCCGAGGGTTGCTCGAGCGTGACCCCGGCACCGGGAAATTGCGATGCACCCCCGCCGGACACGCCCACCACGACACGCTCCGCGCAGCCAGCACGAGCGAACCGAATGTCGGTGACCGCGTCCTGGATCTGAGCACCGGCCTGATCGGCGTGGTGGGCGATCACCTCGATATCGAAGAAGATCTACGCTGGACCGAAATCGTCACTACCGCAACCGAATCGAGTCCAGCTCGCATACACGCCGTCGACCCGGTCGACCTGACTGTCATCGAACACGCCGCGCTGACCACCCTCGACGCCCACGCCCTCTACCGCGCGACCGCCACCACCGCACCGGACCGCCCCCCAGACGACACAAGCCCTACAACACCCGCCGCCTTTGCCGAAACCAGCTCTGCCCCAGCCTCCCTCGCAGGCGAAGTCGCCGCAATACCCGAAACACCACCGCCACCCGTTGCAGAGGCCGCCTCCGAATCCGACGCCGCTGCTCCGGATGCCACCCCACCGCGGATCGGCCCGCCACAACCGCGAGAAGGAACCTTCGCTGCCGCGTTGGGGGTGATCGCACCATATGAGCGTCACGAAGACTTCCGGGGCGGATTCGACGGCTCCCACAACATCACCGCCGGTGGGCACATGTACATCCTGCGCACGCCACGTGAGCGGGGCCAGAACTACCGGATCTTCACCGCCGAAGCCGATGTAGGCGGCGACACGAGAGGCGAGTGGACCGCCCGAGCGCTACGCGGCGACGATCATCCCTGGGAACGCCGAACCCGCAAAAAGCTCAAGTCCGTCGACGACCACACGGACATCATGGGCGTCATCCGCGCCCATCTGGCGCGCGAAGCCCACACCGAGGCACTGCTCCTGAACCAACCCGGCGCGCTGACGCAGGCACATCAGCAGTTGACCACCCTGCTCACACACATCAGCGACCTGCTGGGCGCCGACCGCGGCCAACCCGCCGCCGAACACGTCCACACCGCCACCGAAGCGATCGCGGTCGGCACCTACACAGCCACCGACCGCGCCCGACTGCACGCCAGGATGCGAAAGCACCTGCCACAGAAGGAAATCTGGGACATCCTCCACGCGGTCGACGCAGTCGAAGAGGCCACCGTCTCCGACAAGGGCAACCGTGCCGCCGCCCACAGAGCGGCCGCCACCGCGGACTACTCCCTGTTCGACACGCCCGAATCCGACGCAGGAAATCAGGGCACCAAACCCACGACAGCGGCACAACCGAGTCCGCCGCCCGCAACCACAAGCACAGCCGAGCCCGCCTCGCCGCCCTTCGCCGGTGTCCACGCACTGCCCATGCCCGTCCACCGGGTGTACACACCCGAACCCGAGGTCAGGTTTCCAGAGCTAGCACCGCCCCCGGAACTGGTGAGACTGGCCGCAGCCGCTCGCGCGCGCGGCCTGGACGCCACCATCGATCTGCTGGGATACAGCGACAGCAGACGGCCACCGCACTTCTGGGCGAAAATCTTTGCCCGTACCGCCCAAGGTATGCGGCGGATCAACCTTCAGTTCGACCTGCAATTCGACGACACCTACACCTACAACCTGCCCCAGTCCTACACCGCGGACTACCTCTTCACCGAGCCCCGGGAACCGCGTGCCTGGCGAATGGTCCAACCGGGCCAGCTGATCCACGACCGCCCCGCAATCCCCGGCCCTTTCCAAGACCGCGACTACGGACCCGAACTCGACGACGTCGCCCGCGAGATCTGGGCACTCGGCCACAGCAGCATCTATCACCAGCCCACACCTTCGACCCCGCTGCCGCCCTCGAACAGCACCACCGCTCAACAGAACACCCTGCGCGACATCCTCACCGCCCACGCCCTGGCCGAGCTGGGCCCGCGCCGATCCGGCACCGAGCACGAACAGGTGCGCGAGTTCCTCCAGCAGCGACTGCGCCACTACATCAAGACCCCCACCGTGCAGGTGCCAGGTGAAACCACCGCCGCCGCACACCACGTCGCCGCACAACTTCTGGCCGATACCGCAGCGCTCGATCACTTCACCGCAGCCCTGACCACCACACTCGCACATCCCGCACCGCGGTCCGAACGCGACCAACTTCTCCTCACCACAGTCTCGGGCAGTCAGGACCCGGCGCTGCGCCGCGCTGTGGAACTCGGCTTGGACCTGGCCACCGAACGAATCTCGGTCATCGAACTGGATGCGGTGAACCCGCTCTACCGCATCGAATCCGGCGGCATGGCGTTCCTGTCGACACTGTCGCGCGGCCAAGGCCTGCACAGCGTATGGGTGGCCGACGAACACAGCCTCGGATGGAACACCCGAGTAGACGAGCCACTACTCGGCTGGCCCTCCAGCACCGCCAACATCACGACCCTGATCCGCAACCACATCCACAAGGCCGCCGAACGCGACGCGGTGGCCATCGAAACTCGGCAAGCACGCCACACCGAACAGACCGACGCGAACCCCGCTGAATCAGAGCCTCTCGGGCACACCACCCCACCCGCTACCTCCACCGAGGTACTGGCCGACGGCAGTGCTGTCGCCGCCGCGGAAGCCGAACTCGCCCGAACCCGACTCATCGTCCGAACGCGCGATCAGGTGCTGGGCGCTATCACCGGCCCAGAACCCCAACAGCGCCACCGCATAGTCGACGCAGCCCTGAACGACACCCTCGACCTCACCCTGGACCGCCTCACCACCACACCCGACTACGACCCGCGCCACAGCGCACTCCTGGCGCTGCTGACCGCCCGCTCCTTGTTGCCCTCGCAGCTGGACCAGGTACTGACACATCTACGAGCAGCCCAGCACAGCAACACCCCGGACGCCCCCGCAAGCGGTCCGAATCCCACAACCACAGCTCCCGAGACCAGCACCCCAGCATCGAGTCCAACAGCATCGACCGCGACCGAGCCCGACGAGCCCGACCGGGATCTCATCGCCGCACAGACCGAAACCCCCGACCGCACCTCCGCACTGACGACCACGACTGCGCTCTCGTCGAGCCAGCGGCCCAGCCCGCCCACACCGGTCGTGTCCCAGGAATTCAGCGACGACCAACTGCTGTTGCTCTACGCCGTTGCCCCCGAAACGATCACCGCAGGCCTGGGCATCGACATCACACGCCTGTTCACCAACCCCATTTCCGGGCCGCTTCGCCCCGAGATCACCGCCGCCCGCCCACACTGGGCAGGATTGGCCTACGACGTCGACAACATCGGCGTCCGCCTCGCAGCCGGTGACGCACCGCTGAACGGACCTGCCTCGACAGTGAAGGTCACCCGGCGACAGTTCGCCCGCTTCGCAGCCGCGCTGCCTGCCCAACTACGAACCCAACTCGCCGAACACCACACACAACCCGGTATCGACCGGGACCGACTGCTCCGCCACGCCCTTCACATCGAAGCCATCACAGGTGAACCCACTTCGGCATCGGTCAGCACCAACAAACCGCAGCCGGTCCCGCCGCATCCCGGCGAGACCGAACCCGCCGCCTCGTCGACCCCTGCGACATCGGTAGCGAAGCCGCCCAAGCGACGGAAGGGAGACTTGAGCGACGATCAGCGCTTGGCGGTCTACGCGGTCGCGATGAGCCACCCCTACGACATCCGCCTCCTGATGGGAACCGATCCTCGCGCGGCGTTGAGGAGGCTGTTCTCAGGCTCGCCTACAGGGTCCCTGACCAGAAAGATCACCGATCTACGTCCGCACTGGCAGCATTTGCACTACGCCGCCCGCAACAAACGGATCCAGATCTACGCAGCCGGTGATCGACAATGCCCCGACGACGCCGCCGCGGCCACGGTCACCGAGACAGCGTTGGTGCGCTACATCGAGTCCCTGGATTCCGAAATACGCCAGCGACTCACGGATCACTCGATCGTTGAGGCCGAGCACGACCACCTGCTACGTCGAGCCCTGCGGATCGATGAAATCACCCCTAGCGCCATCGAAACCGGGCAGACCGCCCACGCTATCGACCGATCGAACAACGGCGTCGCCGAAATATCTGCACCCCAGCAGAATTCACCGCCTACGCCAGTGAAGCACGGTCGGCGAGCATCCAGAACGCTGACACAGGATCAGCGGCTGCTCTTGTATGCCGTGGGTAGACCCCGAGATGGCGCTGGCCTCCTCGACGGCGTGGACACACCGATCACACCTGTTGTCGGCTCAGCGACAGACTCGCCCCCCGCGACTGGAGAACAACTCCAACCAAGATCCTCGACCCCAACCGAATCCGCGCGGCCTCCGGCCAGAGACACGCTGTCCGCCGATCAACGACTGGTGCTGTACGGACTCGGTGCCGACCGGTTGGCCAAGACCTTGGGAACCGATAACACCGCGGCGATCTTGACGCTGTACAGGGATTGGGGCATGTCAGCCCTGTCACCGGAGGTAATTCGGCTCCGGCCGGGGTGGAAAGACTGGGATCAATACAGCCTTCGATCCGGAGTGGGATTGCGCCCACGTTTCCTCTCAGTGGCGAAGGATGGCCTCTGGGTGAAGGTCACCAAGACTGAACTCATCGCGTTCGCGGAATCGCTCGACCCTGCCCTCCGCGCGAAACTTGCCGACCGCCGCAGCCTGGCCAAGGACGAACTCGATGCTCTGGTGCGCACCACGCTGGGCATCGACGCAATAGTCCCGGCAACCACATCGCCACTGGACGAGACCCACACGTATTCCGAGCCGCTGTCGCTCGCCACCCACCTGTTCGTCACCTCGCCCGCCGCCGAGGTGACCGGGGACGTCTTAGACCTGCGTCCCCACTGGCGCGGCCTGAGCCATGAAGTCGATGCAGCAGGAACGATTTGTCTCCGCCCTCCCGCCGGACTCCCAGCACCAGCCGACGTGGATCCGGTCGCCGTCAGCGTCAAAGAGCTGGTTTCCTTCCTCGAATCGCTCGATCCCGAACTACGCGCTCGGTTAGGCAATCAATCGCTGTCTGCGCCCGAACGCGCCGCTTCTCTTCGCGACGCCCTCGAAATCGAAACCATCACGGCCACAACAGCAGAGCTCGCAGCCAACCCGAACCTCGGCGACCCCCTCCCCGCCAGCAGCGAGATCGCCGATCGCCGTCTCGACCCGACGCCACCGCCAGTAGTCGAGAACCTGCCAGCGCCGGGGCCACTCGAAACTCCGACTGCCACGCCACCAGGTCAGCCATCCCCATCGCAAACCAGCGCCGCCGAGACACCCGCATCGAAGCAGGATCCACCGCCCGCACGGAACAAGCGTGGTCGGCGAGCCTCAGGAGAGTTGACCCAGGATCAGCGGCTGCTGGTGTACGCGGTCAGCGCCATTGAGAGGGTCATGGGCGATGATCCACCGTTCTGGATCCGACACAAGTTCTCGACTTCAGGGGGTCCGGGCAGTCTCACGGGCAAAATCATCTCCGTACGCCCGCATTGGCGGGGACTGTACTACGAACTCAGAGACCGGCGTATCAGTGTCGTCTCGATCAACGAATCGCGCGAAGTACCTCCGGATGCCGCTGCGGCCACCGTCACCGTCACCGAATTGGTGCGCTTCATAGAGGCTCGCGATCCCACAATTCGTGCCCAGGTGGCCGATCGCTCGAATTCCAGGGAGGACACCAACCGGCTGCTGCGCGAAATTCTCGGGATCGACGCCATCACGCCCACTCCCGAGTACCCCAGTGCAGAATCCAGCCCAGCCGCACCAGCCAACGGCAAGGACACAAACCGACGTCGTGATCCTGGAGCACCAACGGTCACACCGCACACACCCGATCCGCGGCCACGGGTGGTGTCAGAAGCTGCGCCGCCGCCGAACACCCCGACGCCGAAAGTCGCCTCGGCGACAGCAGAACAAGGATCGCTGCCGCAACCAGACCCCGCAGACCGACCACTGGCCGGTGTGTTGAGCGCCGATCAGCGAGTTCTGCTGTTGGCGTTGGGAATCGACACTGTCGGTGCAGCCGTCGGACCGAACTTTCGAACAGCGATGCGCCGACTGTTCTCCTACGACACCAGTGAGGCGCTGCGCGGTGAGGCCATCACGCACCGTCCCCACTGGCGCGGCCTGTACTACGAGCCCCGCTTCGATGCTATTCGGCTGCGCGCGCTCAACGGTGGGCCCGTGCCCGAAGACGCTGCGGCAGTCACCCTCACCGCAACGCATTTCAGCCAGCTCGCCGAAGCGCTGGAACCCGAACTACGCCGACGCCTGGCCGACAATTCGATCCCCGAGGCCGAACGCCTAAGTCTGCTGCGCCAGGCCCTGGATCTGGGATCCGTCGCCGCGAGCACTCCCCGCGCCACGGAGTCGGTAGTCGCCGACAAGCCGACTCACGAGGCTGGTGGCCAGTCTCGGTCACAGCCTGTGCCGTCCGCACCCGACAGCGTCTCCGAGCAGCCAGAGGGCGGCCACCACACGCTTACGCATCCGGATTTGTGGCGGTCCCTGGCCCGGGAGCTGTCGGCGAACGCCAACCGATATGCCGGCGCCGAGGACCAGCCCGCTGTGGCACAGCACGAAATCGCCTACCACAGCGCGGTCGTCGACCGAATCACCGTCGAACAACCGCTGATCACCGACGCGAGTGAACGTGACGCCGCGAACCGCCACATAGAGCAGGCGAACGCGCGACTGGACTCCGCGCGCCGCGCCGCAGCAACCTTCGATGCCTTCGACACAGAGCTAACAGAGGTCTGGCCGGGCCTGAAAACCGGATCGGCCGAACAGCTGTCCGATCTGGTTCACACCTCGGCGAGCATCGCACGCCGAGGTGGTGATCCCCGCGTCGGACTGGCCGAGGAACTGACACGGCTGGCCATCCCCGGCTTGGACATCGACTCCGTCGTCGGCGCCGTCGCGACCGCCACCGACGACTGGCTCGGGCGCACCGGCATAGCGGCCGGTCGTGATTGGGCGATCCCGATCCCTGCCAAACCCAAGGCCAATCACGGCAAGGCCGCGTTGTCGAAGTGGCTGATGTCGGCCAGGGCCGCCACCGAGGACGAGCCTCGACGCAAAGCACTGCAATTCGCTGCGGATGCGCTGACCGGCACAACATGGGCTCGGGGTGGAGGCATCGCTGCCCAAGGCCGCCAGCTGGCCGAACTCGACCCGAAGATGCTTTCCGAGTACGGCAAGACCCGTGCCGAGGTCGACACCACCATCTCCGTGATCGCCGAACTCGCCGACGAACTCGACCGGATCGGCTACGGCGACATGGGCGTAGCCATGGTCAAAGGCGTCGCACCACGGGTCAGCGGACTCCTGCGCGACTACGTCACCGCCTACCGCGCACGCCGGTCCGAACTCGCACCCACCACCACTGCCGAGGACAGCACACCCGAACCGGCGGGCTTGCCACTGGGCATGGAGGTGGCATCGCGGATCGCGGCCGCCGCCCGCGCACATGGCTTTCAGGTCACCAGCACCTCGGTGGACACCGGCGACGCCGATCCACATCACCGTGTGCACGGCCACGACCCACAGCAGCCCGAGCACGAGTTCGAGTTGGTGTGGCGGGTCCCCCGCGACGGCAGCCGCGCGGTGTTGCTGGTGTCGAAGTCGCGCAACACCCTCCCCGCCGACTCGGCGTCCCCGCAGCATGCCGCGCTACCCGCGACGGTGCTCGCCACGCTGCACGACCGTTCGGCCCCAGCCGCGTCGACGATGCCCACCATCGAGGAGCTACGGTCCGCGGCCGCGCATGCCGCGCAGACCGCGGACCTTGCCGAGGGATTGTGTCTTTCCCTCGAGGGAGTCACCGATGTTCACATCGGCTGGCAGAAGACCGAATTGGCGGCAATCACAGAACTCGATGCCACCGACGATGCACCGCCACCACGGCGTGACTCACCGGCAGGGATCCACAACAGGATCGCCCGCCTCACCCGGGTCGCCGCGATCCAGCACACGCTGCGTGAGCTGCTCGAAGCGGGAACACTGAGCTTCGGACATCTCGACCACCCCCAGGTCGAGGATCTGCTGGAAGCTGTCTACGACCTGGCGGACAGCAGCCTCCGAGGTGATCGCAAAGTCGCGAACCCGTTGTGGGACAGCTTTGTCGACCACCTCGATGACGACGCGCTCACCATGGTCCAACGGCAGGCGTGGATCGAGCACGCCGAACGGTGGCGCACCCCGGCCGACACCCAGACGCTCACCCCACCAGCGGCGATCGAAACCGGTGCCGCAGTCGTCGAGGTGCGGGCAGCGCCCGGCACCGAGGACCCAAGCACAGCACCCCGGCCGGTTGTCTCGCCGAACACTTCGTCACCGGAATCTGCCTTCACCCCGGTCGTGGCAGCCTCGCCCGCGGTCGCGGTCGCGGGAGAGAAGTTCGCGCCGACCGATCAGCAGCAGGCCGTCTACGACCACGTGCTCGCCGGGCTCGATGTCAAGGTCCAGGCCGGTGCCGGAGCTGGCAAGACCTCGACACTGGAGGGGTTGGCACGACGGATCGGTCTGCAAGATCCGAACGCGCGCATCGTCTATATCGCATTCAACAAATCGGTTCAGCTCGAAGCCGCCGAACGCATGCCCGCGAACGTGGAATCGCGCACCGGCCATTCCATCGCTTTCCAGTGGGCACCGAAATACCTACGAGACCGCATAGATGACAAAACCGCGCTGCGCCGCCCCGATCACGTCGCACGGCATCTGAGTATCACCAGGGCATTGGCCTCCGGAGAGCCGGGACCGTTGTCGATCACCGAACAGGCGATGGCGGTGATTCGGACCGTCGACACCTACGCCACCAGCGCCGAGGATCTCATCGGACGTGCACACCTACCGGCGCGTATCCGGGAGATGCCCGAAACGACCCAGGATCAGGTAGTGGCCCTGGCCGAGAAGGCATGGGCGGATCTGAACGCCGAAACCGGTGGCGCACTGCGGTTGACCCGCGACCATGTGCGCAAGATGTGGGCGTTGAGACGGCCGGACCTCACCGAGCCGGGGTCGGGCCTCAAACGCACCGCGAGCATTCTGTTTCTCGACGAGGGGCAGGACACCGCGCCGGTCCTGGCGAAAGTGGTCGCCGATCAGCGGATGCGTAAAGTACTGGTCGGGGATCAGGATCAGGCAATCTACGGCTTCACCGGCGCTGCGGATTACCTCGCCACCGCCCTAGCGGACGCGGAGTTGCCGCTGACCAAGAGTTGGCGATTTGGCCCCGAGATCGCCGATATCGGAAACCGTTTCCTGCAACTGCTCGACTCGAACAAACGCGTCGAGGGCGGCGGCGCACAATCGCGGATCACCGACCCCGCAACCATGACCGGCGCCGACGCGATCCTGGTGCGCTCCAACGGGGGCGCGATCGCTCAGATCGAGCGCGAGTTGGCGGCCGGGCGCACTGTGGGAGTTCCCAAGGGAGTCAAACCCGACCTGAACGCGCTGGTGAGCAGCGCGCGCTACCTGCAAATGGTCGACGCCGCCATGACGGCGGCTGGATCCAGCGAACCCGACGACATGCCCAGCCCTCCCCGCGCTATGCACGAGGATCTGGCCCCGTTCCGCAGATGGTCAGAAGTTGTCGAGGAAGCCGAAAACGGTGAAGACCCCAAACTCGTCATGTTGGTCGGCATGGTCGAACGCACCGGCGTCGACAACCTCGATGACATCGTTCGTCAAGTCCGAGAACACAACGGCACTACCGGCCTGGACAAGGTGACTTTCCGCGACACCGCTCACGGACTGATCGCCGAAGGCGACACCTACCCCCACCGCTCGATCCTGGGCCGCGCCGGATTCGATCGCCACCCCCATCCCGAGAAGCTGCGCTCCACCAGCGGCAAGAACAAGGGCGAGATCCGCGAGGTCTGGATGGCCACCGGCACCGCCGAGCAACGCCGCGCCGCACGCGCTCAGGCACTCAAACTGGCCGCGCCCGATGTCATCGTCTCCACTGCCCACAAAGCGAAAGGTCTGGAATGGGACCGCGTCCGCATCGGCGACGACTTCCGCGGCCCCACCGAACACCCGGTCACCGGCAAACTGATCCTGCCCGCACCGGAAGAACTTCGACTGGCCTACGTCGCGGTCACCCGAGCACGCACAGTCCTCGACCCCGGCTCGCTGGCATACGTCTACGACCACACCACCATCGACGGCGGCACGCCGACATCACCGCCCCGCCCCGACCTGCACACCCTGACCCAATCCCCCTCCAGTGAAACGGAATTCCCGCTACAGCAACCCGGCGCGTCGGTCGCCGAGCCCTCGCCGGTCGCCGTAACCCCGACCACAGCCCCGGTCGAATTGTCGGGCATGGAGGAGCTTCGTGCGCGCGAACAACGTGCCTACGAGGCGATGGGCGCCGCCGAGCAGTCACCGGTGTGGCGCGACAGTGACGTCGGTCCGGTCATCTCCTGGCGGGAGGCGCAACTGGCGCGACTGGACGCCGAGATCGCCTCTGTCGACAGCACACCGACAGAGGCGCTGCACGAGGAGCGTGCCACCGTCGCCGACAGCCGCGACCGCCTGCACCTGTCGACCCTGCTCCGGGCAGGTCTGCGCGAACTCGACGCCGTCAAGGCCTTCAGCTTCGGCCACCTGGACACCTCCACCGCAGGGGTGATCACCCAACGGCTCTGGAACTGCACCGCGGCCAGCTTCGCCAGCGGCGATCCCCGCCCCAGCGAATGGGACGACTTCACCACCGCGTTGGTACGCCTGCACACCCGCGACCGCCAGGCGTGGCTGGGCCTGGGCTACCGCGCCAGCCACGCCGCCGCATTCGCCGGCGCCGCCGCGGCCGATGCCACCGATGTTTCCACCGTGGTCGAGTTCCTCGACACCGTCACCGATGCCGCCGCCGCCGATCCCGTTCTGCGGGCGATGTCGGCCGCCGCTGCCCGTGAGGTATTCGCGATCTACGGCGGCACAGCCGCCGAGCAGGCACTACGCGACGCCGCGACTGCGCACGCCGACACCGATATCGCACCGGTCCTCGGACAGTCGATCGCGGCTCTGCTCGGTCGATCATCGAGCCTGTCCGAGCCGTTGATCGCCACGCTGATGGATCGCAGCTGGAGCGAGCATCGTCACGACTCGGCGCGCGATCGCTACCCGGCGTGGGAGCCCACTCGATTCGGACTGGACTTCGAACACGAACGACTCGACGGCTACACAGCTGCCGAGGACCAACACCGAGGCCTCGTCGCGGTGACCCGCGACGGGCACCACTACACCCTCACCCACGACAACGACACCCAGATCACCCTCCACGCCATCAGCGACGGCACAGCCAGGACCGTGGCACGGGCCAGCACCCTCGATGACGCCATGACCGCCCTGCGCGCACACCATTCCACCGCGCTCGCCACGGCCCCATCGCAACCCGGCCCAGGGGCGGACCCCACGACAACCCGAGGCATCGCAGACGTTGCCGAGGAACCCGGGCCTTCCGAGCCCGCGCCACCGCCGGGCCAGGGCCGTGACCATGCCACTGTCGCGGCTGCCTTCGCGCAGTGGTCGCCGGGCCGTGTGATGACACCGGCGTACGCGGCGCTGGACGCGATAGACCCGGACTGGCTGCGGTCGTTGCTACGCCACCGCGGGTATTGGCCGGTCCCACTGGCAGGAACACCGCAGCCGTGGAGCCGTCGTGACCAGCCGGGAACCCTGGCGTACGTCCCCACAGACGCCAGATCGGGCGGTGAGGTCGCGGGAGTGCTCGCCCACCTCGCGGGCGGGATCCACACGACACCGGATTTCCGCAATCGGGTCGATCCGCTGCGATGGACCGCAGTGGTTCACGACCTGATCGCGACCGCCCGATACAGCGATCTCGAATTGTCGGTGCTGCGGTCGGTGGTCGAGGACCACGCCCACCAATACCGGCACCTACCCGACCCCGCCGAAAAACTCGCCAAAGCCCCCGCCCTGGCTCGGATTCTGGTACGCCACGGACAAGATCCACTGCACCGGGCGATCAGCACCTATCTGGGCGAGCACCGCGACAGCATCGTGGACTGCACACCCGACCAAGCCGCCGCCCGCCGTCACGATCGGCGCAGTTTCGCCGCCCTATACCGTGACACCGCAGCGCAGTCGTTCGCCGAGCTCGACTTCGACACCGCCGTGGACTGCATCGACACCGCCGAACTCATCGACCCGCTGTGGGAAGGCGACGCCGACAACACCTACCACCGGCTACGTCAGCGCTACACCCTCACCGCCCAAGCCGCCGCCGCGCTGATCGAGGCCGCCTCCGCCGATCCCCTGCTGAACCGCTTCGCCGCGCAGGCCGACGCGCGGACCTACCGGGCATTCGGCGCGACTGCCGCCCAACAGGCGCTCACCGACTCGACCGCCGCCACCGACACCAGCGACCAAGCGCAACGGTTGCACCATCTGCTCGACACCGCGATCTCCGTCGACTCGGCGATGCTGACCCAGCTCGGCGATCGCGTCGCCCAGCGGAGTTGGCAGATCCATCACCGAACTCGCCTCGACCACCTCGCACCTGCGCTGGAACTGCGATACCCCCACGCCCAGATCGAACGGTTCCTCGGCATCACCGACCTCGCCGAAACCGGTTCGGCCTCAGTCGGAATCCATGCGGGCGGCCAGCTTTACCTGCTGCTGCACCAGTCCGGGACCGGCCATACCGCGGTGTACCGCAGCGAGGACGGCATTCCGATCTCGTTGTCGCCCAGCGGGGACGGCCTGCTCGCCGACGCGATGCACTGCGTGCGCCGCGACCTGGTCGCGATCGCCGAAGACGACGCATACCGCGAACAACTGTGGCATGCCGACAACAGCGTCGACTACTCCCCGCTGCCCGATCCCGAGATCTATGAACACCGACGCGAGTTCGCTGCCATGGCCTATCCCGCGCGTGAGATCGCGGCCGTGGCGGCAGCGTGTGGCTGGCAGGTCAGCACCCCCCAGCCCAGCACCGAGGATTTCACCCTGTTGTTGGAGGGCGAACCCGAGCCGGGCGAGCGGTGGCGGTTCGTGCTCGGCTGGCCGATGGCCGAACTCGGGTCACGATGCGCCCCCAGCACCGGGTGGTACAGCACAGGCTCGGCCTGGGCAGCCGTCCGCGAATTCGACACCCCGGAATTGCCGGTGGTGCTGCGGGTCCTCGCGGCCAGCAACCCGGCGCTCAACGTGGCCGAGCACTTCCGTGCCAAGCAGAACAGCGCTAATGACCGGACACTGACCACCGGCCGCGACAATCGATACAACCGCGCGGACAGTGATCGCTTCGACATCGCCTACTGGCAGGCCACCGCCCTGCGTGCCTATGCGCGCGCCGCCTCCGACCGTGACAACCCCACCATCGGCGAAGCCGCGCAGATCGCCGAGAACGAGCTGCGCCAGGCCTACGCGATCGCCACCGCACGCCGCGAACTGTCGACGATCCTGGACACCGAATCCCCCGATCTGGCCACCCTGGTCGACACCACCTTGCGCGCAGTGGTCTACCAGGGCGACGAAACCGGCTCGACTACAAGGGAATTCACTGCCGCACTGAACCGGCTCGACCTCCCGGCCGCCCCACAACAGGCTGCGCTCACCGTCCTGGAAGCCCTGCGGGCTACCTCACCCGCGTCCCGGCCTCCCGAGCCCGCAGAGCAACCCGACCTCAGCCGGGACCCGGTCCCCGAGCCCCGCAGCACGACCGACACCGGCGACACAGCGGCCGAGGTCACAGAATCCGCGCCGCGGGTTCTGGGGTGGTTGCCCGCACATCGACGCCCCCCCACACCGAAGTCCTACGGAGAGTCCTTCGACCCACCCGACCTGCTCGCCGCAGCCGAGAGCGCCCATGCGCGCGGGTGGAACATCTCCTACCGGTGGCGCCACCGACTGGACCATCCCGCCGAACGTCTGAAACTGCTCCTGCACACCCCCGCCGACACCGCCTCGGTCCTGATCCGAGCGGTGTGGACAGCTGATCCCGGCGGCAACTACGCCTACGACCCCACCCAATCCTCGATCAGTGGACCCGGCGGCGACGAACGCGCAGAGGGGGTGTCCCTGGCCGAGGTCGACCGCGTCATCCGGACCCGGCCGCTGCTCGAGCAGTACGACACCGACAGCGCCGCCGCTGAATTGACCGAACAGATCATCGCCGCCGCCGTCGCCGACCCACAGCTGGCACGAGACATCACCGCAACGCGGGCCGATTCGCAGGTCGCGGAGTCGACCGTCGCCGAATTCGTCTACGCCCGACTCGGTGTCTCGCTCACCCAGGCCGAGAACAGCCGCGACTCCGCGATGCTCGACATGGTTCTGGGACTGCACGAGCAGATCCCGGCCATCGCCACCCGCATCCTCGACACGCTGCCGCGAGGCGCCGCGGCCGCCGCGAGCCCGGCCGAAACCTCCAGCACAGCAGGCACTGTCGCGGCCGCAGCCGACTCGGCAGGCACTGCCGGTTCACGCCCGGCCAGCGAGACGTTGAGCGCGCTGGTCGAACTCGCCGCCCCGCTGTTGCGCCGCGATCAAGTGATGCGCACCCTGGCCGCCTCCGCCCTCATGGCCACCCAACCCGACCACGGCGACCCCGCACGGTGGCCCTTGGCCCGTGCCGCGGTACGCGACACCTACGCATCCCTCGTGGCCGCCCCCACCAGCAGCGCACTCGTCGAGGGCCTGGCCCGGTTGGATATCGATCCCCTCGACCATCTGAGCGAGCATCTGCTGGGCCGGGTCCTCGCCACGTTGGGCAGCGCGGCCGCCGATCCCTGGGCCGACCTGTTCAGCGCGAATACCGCGCCCGCCGATCTACGCATCATCGACACGGCCACGATCGCGGTCGGCGATCCGGACGGCGCACAGATCGTGCTGGTCGACAGCGACCTGCCCGAGGGGCAACACCTTTGGTCGGCCACGAAGGGCCCACACGGTGATGCCTTCGCCGCAGCCTCGCTCGCCGAGGCGATCGGACAGGCCAGAGGTGCCCTCTCCCGAAGCGACCCCACACCACCGCTGGCGCCGCCGGATCCCGATCTCGCGCCGCTGGACGGACTGATCGCCCCCTACGAGCGAGAACTCCCGGGCGGAAACGAGAATCGGCGCACTCTCAACGCGGGAGGGCACCGATACCTCATCGAGACCGCGACCACCGGCAGCCGCCCCACGCTGAAAGTGTGGACCGCGACCGACAACGACGACGCCGCAGCTCTGGGCAGCGGACAACAACGCTGGGTCGGACACGAGGACACGCCCGACGCCGCCCTGGAACGCATCCGCGAGGATCTCCACGCCATCGCCGAGATCGAAGCCCACGCCGAAGAACGACAGCGACGCTTCGCGCAGGAATCGGCCACCACCCCGATGTACATCGACCGCTACGGCGCGTTGGTGCGCCTGGAACTCATCGACCCCATCGAGCGCTACCTGGGCGAGTTTCTACGCAACCGCGACCATCTACGCGCCCGCGACGACGCGATCCGGCAACTGGTGATCGGTGTGGGCGAGCAGCACTATCTGGTCGCCCAGGATGTCAACGGCATCACCTATCACCTGTGGAACGTCGAACCGGTAGGCGAACGATGGCACCCACGCACGGCGATCGGCACCACCGAATACCCGGGCGAGATCATGCCCACGCTGCGCGCGCGCCACCGCGCCCAGGTCATCGATGCCGCCTACGCCACCCACCGCGAGCGGACCCGCCCCGCAGCCCGGCCGACGAATCCGCCCGCCGGAATCGGACCTGTTGCCGAACAGGCGAATCCGCCCACACCCACTCCC
>NZ_JAFMPL010000121.1:0-22232 GCF_019038455.1 Nocardia noduli | reverse complement strand
GTTACGGGCCGGGGGTGCGCGGGAGTGGGCGCGCTCGTGGTCGCTTCACCCGATTCGCCGAGTCGGCCCAGCGATTCGTTCCGCATCGCGGCGGTGGCGAAGCGCCGCATGAAATCGCGGGTGGCGTCGGTGTCGTCGGCGGCCGCGCCGAGTAGCAGGCGGGTGGTCTGGGGGACGGCGAGGGACCAGTTGGCCAGCCCGCAGAAGGCCAGCAGGAGGCGGCCCGCGTATTGCTCGTCGACGCCGAATTGTTCCTGGGCGCGGTCGAATTTGCGCACGTAGTGATCGGCGCGCCAGCCGTCGATGTCGTGGGCGTCGGTGCCGCGGTGCAGGCCCTCCCAGAGCAGCAGGCGCAGCAGTTGCGGATTGTCGCGGTGGTAGTCGAAGAGTTTGGCGACGTAGTCGCCGGGGTCGGTGTCGGCGAGTGGCTGTACGACGTCGAGGAATTCGCGCATCGTGTCGATCAGGATGACGTCGAAGAGTTTGTCCTTGCTGCCGAACAGGCCGTAGATGCGCTCCTTGTTGACCCCGGCGGTGTCGGCGATCCGGTCGACCCTCGCCCCGGCGAGGCCGTAGCGCGCGAATTCGTCGCGGGCCGCGCGCAGTAGTGCCCGCTTGGTCGCGTCGCTGCGCTGGGTCTGTTTCGGTGTCTCGCCCCTGCGGTCGTCGGAAGATGGTCCCGGGGTGTCGCCGCGCCCGGCCGGGGTGCGCGCATCGGTACTGGCCGTCATGATTCCGACTTTACCATTCCTTTAAACCAACTATTTGGTTGACAACTGTTCGGTGGGAAGCCTACCTTCGTGCCATGGCAATGCCGACACTTCGTCTTCCGGCCGAGACTCCGGCTCGGACCCCTGCCGTAGGTGGGTCGGCCCGGGCGCACACCGGCCGTACCCTTCCCGTTTTCGTGCTCTCCGCACTGCTCGCGACCGGGCAGATGTATATACCGATTCCCCTGTTCACCGCGATGAAAGCGGAATGGGGTGTCGGCTCGGGCGCGATGACATGGATCATCAGCGCCTTCGCCTTCGGATACGCGGGCGGATTCGTCCTGTTCGGACCGCTCTCGGATCGCTACGGTCACCGCCGGGTGCTGGTCGCCGGGATGATCGTCGCCGCAGTGGTCACACTGTTGACCGGTCTCGCCTTCGCCGCTCCGCTGGCGATCGCGTTGCGCGTGGTTCAGGGACTGGTCGTCGGTTCCGTACCGCCCGCGATCATGGCCTATGTCGCCACGCGCATCGAGCCCGCGCATCGGGCGGTGGTCACCATGTCGGTGGCGACATCGTTCCTGGCGGCGACCGTGATCGCCCAGATCGTCTCGCAGACCGTCGTCGACGCGTTCCCGTGGCGCACCGTATTCCTCGGCTCGGCGGTACTTTTCGCCATACTCGCGGCGGCACTGCGTTCGGTCATGCTCGACGACGCTCCCACCGGTCGCGACAAACCACTGCGGCACAGTTACGCCGCGATCCCCGCGGTGCTGCGCATCGGTGCGCTGCTGCCGATGCTGGTGGCGGGCGCGCTGAGTATGGCGGTGATGGTCGGCATCTACACCGGAATCGAGATCACCGGCCTGGTCGAGGGTTCCGGCGAACTGCTGACGCTGCGGGCGGGCGCGCTGCCCGTCATGCTCGCGCTTCCGCTGCTCGCCATCCCGCTCGCGCGACTGTCGAAACCGGGGCAGATGATGCTCGGCGTCACCGTGGCCGCGCTGGCCATGGTCGCGGCGACCTTCGAGGGCTCGCACCTCGCGGTCCTGACGGTGTTGCTCGCGGTGCTGGTCGGCGGTCTCGGCGTGATCGCCCCGGCGGTCCTACAGACGGCGGGTGAACTCGGCGGCGAGTCCCGCGCCGCCGCTTCATCGGTCGCGATGTTCAGTTTCTACGTCGGCGCGACCGTCGGCCCGATCGTCGCGGCCGCCGCCGCCCCGCACGGATTCCCCGCCCTGGCATGGACATTGGCGGGGCTACTGATCGTCGCGTTCGCGCTCACGGTGGTCGGATTGCGCATGTCACGGTCAGTGGCGACCGCGTGAGCGTGCGATACCTCCCCGGCCCGGCGAGAGTTTCGACTCCCGCCCTACTTGAGGACGTACGGCGACACCGAACTGCGGTGCTCGCTGATATCGAGGACCTTGCCCAGCGGTGGGAATGCGCGCTGCGGGCAGTTGGCCCGCTCGCAGACGCGGCAGCCCGCGCCGATGGGGGTGGCGGCGGCCTCGCCGAGGTCGATGCCGTCGGCGTAGACGACGCGACCCGCGTGGCGCAGTTCGCAGCCCAGGCCGATGGCGAAGGTCTTGCCGGGCTGGCCGTAGCGGGTGGCGCGGCGTTCGACGGTGCGGGCGATCCACAGGTATTTGCGGCCGTCGGGCATCTGGGCGATCTGAGTCATGATCTTGCCCGGATAGGCGAATGTCTCGTAGACATTCCACAGCGGGCAGGTGCCGCCGCTCGAGGAAAAGTGGAATCCGGTGGCGGACTGGCGTTTCGACATATTGCCCGCACGATCCACGCGCACGAAGGAGAACGGGACGCCGCGCAGTTTCGGCCGTTGCAGGGTCGAGAGACGGTGGCAGATGGTCTCGTAACTCTGCGTGAAGTAGGCCGATAGTCGTTCGATGTCGTAGCGGAAATCCTCGGCGATCTCGTGGAATTGCGTATAGGGCAGCACCGTCGCGGCGGCGAAATAGTTCGCCAGGCCGAGCATGGCCAGTTTCCTGGTGTCCTCGGACGCGAAATTACCTTCCTCGACCAGCTTTTCGAGTAGATCGCCGCATTCGAAGTAGGCGAGTTCGGCGGCGAGTTTGAAGGTGCGCTGCCCGCCGGACAGGTGCGGGGAGATCTCCAGTTGCAACGTTTCGGGGTCGTAGCGGTGCAGTACGCCTTCGCCGAGATCGATGCGTTCCATGATGCGCACGTCGTATCCGCGCAGCAGACGGGCGATCTCGCTGTTCACATTTCCGCCGTGGAAGCGGATGCGGTTGGTGAGTTCCTCGGCGGCGGTGTCGAGTTCGTGGATGTAGTTCTGGCGCTGATAGAAGAAGTCACGGACTTCCTCGTGCGGTTTGCTGATGGTCGCGCTGCCGGAACCGTCGGCGAACCGGTCCTCGGTTGCGGCCGCGAGTTGGGCGCTGGTGTTGCGGTAGCGGTTGTGCATGTTCACCAGGGCGCGGGCCATGCTCGGATGCGCCGAGACCATATCCGCGATCTCCTGGGCGTCGGCCTCGATACCGAGTTCCTGGTCCATGACGACCTCTTGGAGCTCGGCGATGAGCCTGGTGTCGTCCTGGGAGGAGAAGAAGGTCGCGTCGACGCCGAACACTTCGCTGATCCGCAGCAGAACCGGCACGGTGAGCGGTCGCACATCGTGCTCGATCTGATTGAGGTAACTCGCCGAGATCTCCAGCTTCGCGGCGAGTGAGACCTGGCTCAGTCCTCGTTCGGTGCGCAGCTGACGAAGCCGCGCCCCGACGTAAGTCTTGGCCATATGTCCAGTTTATGGGGGTTTTCGCAGCCGTGCCAATGGGCGATTAACAGCAGAGCTGAGCGATATGTCACACCGTCGGGTTACGGTCGTCAGGTGCTGTTCTCGGATGTCGTGCAGGCTTCGGAGACCGTTCGCGCCACCCGGTCCCGGAAAACGAAGATCACCGCCATCGCCGCGCTGCTGGACACGGCCGCGCCCGAGGAACTGGAGCCCGTGGTCTCCTGGGTCTCCGGTGAGCTGCGACAGGGGCGTATCGGCGCGGGCTGGCGTACGCTCACGGCCCTGGAAGGCCCGGCCGCCGAATCCCCCGCGTTGACCGTCTCCGAGGTGGACACCGCCTTCGCCGAGATCGCCGCGACGACCGGCGCGGGTTCGGTTAATCGGCGCAGAGACCTTCTCACGACATTGTGGACCGCGGCAACGGTCGCCGAACAGGCCTTCCTGATCAGGCTGCTGTCCGGTGAACTGCGCCAGGGCGCGCTCACCGCCCTCGTGAGCGAAGCGGTGGCGGTATCGGCCGATGTCCCGCTGGAGCTGGTGCGCCGGGCCTTCATGCTCTGCGGGCAGTTGCCGGTGACGGCCCTCGCGGCACGCACCGGCGGCGTCGACGCGCTGGCGGGGTTCCGGTTGCGGGTGGGACGCCCGGTCCAGCCGATGCTCGCCGCTCCCGGCGCGAGCCTGGAGGAGGCGATGGACGAATTCGGCGGCGAGGTGAGTGTCGAGCACAAGATGGACGGCGCGCGCATCCAGGTGCACCGCGACGGCGACACCGTGCGGGTCTTCACCAGGACGCTGCGCGATATCACCGCGAGTGTGCCGGAACTGGTCGAACTCGTGCGCGGCCTGGATTGCGCCAGTGTGGTGCTGGACGGGGAGACCCTCGCGCTCACCGACGCCGGACGGCCACGCCCGTTCCAGGAGACGATGAGCCGGTTCTCGGTCTTCGACCCGAGTGCGCTGCCGCCGGGGGCCAATCCCACCCGTGAACTGCTGCTGCATCCGTATTTCTTCGACTGCCTGCACCTGGACGGGCAGGATCTGCTCGACGCGCCGCTGCACGAGCGCAGGCTCGCGCTGACGAAAGTGGCGTGCGCGCACAGTATCCCCGCGCTGCTGCGCCCCGACGCCGAAGCCGCCGCCGAATACTTCGACGGCGCGCTGGCGGCGGGCCACGAGGGCGTGATGATCAAATCGCTGAACGCGCCGTACGCGGCGGGCAGACGCGGGCGGGCCTGGCAGAAGGTCAAGCCGACGCACACCCTCGACCTGGTGGTGCTCGGCGCGGAATGGGGATACGGACGCCGGACCGGATACCTGTCGAACCTGCATCTCGGGGCCCGCGATCCCGTGACCGGCGAGCCGGTGATGATCGGGAAGACGTTCAAGGGCCTCACCGACGCGCTGCTGCACTGGCAGACGGCCGAGTTCCCCCGGCACGAACGATCCCGCGACGAGTACACCGTCTACCTGTGGCCGGAACTGGTCGTGGAAATCGCCCTCGACGGCGTTCAGGTGAGTCCGCGATACCCGGGCGGGGTCGCGTTACGTTTCGCGCGAGTCGTCCGATACCGCCCGGACAAGACGGCCGAAGAGGCCGACACGATCGACACCGTGCGGGCGATGCTGCCGGGAGCGTAGTCGATTGCGATCCGGTTCCAGCAGAGGGCAACCGCATAGTAAGCGAACCGGGCGGTATCGCACACTGGTGGGGTGACCGCCGAATTACTGATCCTTCTGATCGTCATCGTCACAGCACTGGCCTTCGATTTCACCAACGGCTTCCACGACACCGCCAACGCGATGGCGACTTCCATCGCCACCGGTGCGCTGCGACCACGGGTGGCGGTCGCACTGTCGGCGGTCCTCAATCTCATCGGCGCCTTCCTGTCGGTGGCGGTGGCAGCGACCGTGGCCAAGGGGATCGTGCAACTCGACGCGGTCAGCGGACAGGCTCTGCTGATCATCGTTTTCGCCGGTCTGGTCGGGGGCATCCTCTGGAATCTGCTGACGTGGCTGTTCGGCCTGCCGTCCAGTTCGTCGCACGCTCTGTTCGGCGGCCTCATCGGGGCGAGTATCGCGGCACTCGGCTGGGGCGGGGTGATCTGGGCCTCCGGTTCGGACGGCGTGCTGACCAAGATCGTGCTGCCCGCCATTCTCGCGCCCATCGTGGCCGCGCTGGTGGCGGCGATCGGCACCTGGGGCGTCTACCGGATCACGCGCGGCGTCGATCAGGACAAGACGACGGCGGGGTTCCGGTGGGGGCAGATCGGTTCGGCGTCGCTGGTCTCGCTGGCGCACGGCACCAACGACGCGCAGAAGACTATGGGCGTCATCTTCCTGGCGCTCGTCGCCCACGGCAGTCTCACCAAGAACGACGACATGCCGCTGTGGGTGATGGCGGCCTGTGCCGTCGCCATCGCCGCGGGCACGTATCTGGGCGGCTGGCGCATCATCAGGACCCTCGGAAAGGGTCTGGTCGAAATCGACTCCCCGCAGGGGCTCGCGGCGGAATCGTCCTCGGCCGCGATCATCCTCACCTCGGCGCATTTCGGGTTGCCGCTGTCGACCACGCAGACCGCCACCGGGTCGATTCTCGGCAGCGGTCTCGGCAAGCGCGCCGAGGTGCGCTGGAACGTGATGGGCCGAATGGCGGTCGCCTGGCTGCTCACGCTGCCGCTGGCCGGTCTCGCGGGCGCCATCTGCTGGGTCATCGCGCACGTCATCGGCGGGTTGGCCGGGGTGTTGGTCGTCTTCGCGATTCTCATCGCGCTGTCGGTCCTGATCTATCTGCGGTCGCGGCGCGATCCCGTCGACACCGGCAATGTGAACGAGTGGCCCGCCGACACGCCCGACCCGGCCGGTGATTCTCGCGTGACTGCGAATCCCGCCGAGCGCGTCACCCCCGTTCCGGTGAACGGCGCGGTGAACGGGAACCCGCCCGCGCCGGAGAACGAGCCGGACCGAGCGGACTCTCGTGGGGCAGAAAGCACCGGCGACCGTCCCCGGCGGTCGGCTACGACGGCACCGCCCACCGGGATTTCCTCGGGCCGGACCACCCGGCGCGGCTGAGGAAGGAATCGGATATGCACACCATCGTCACGAACCTGAACTCGCTGTGGAAGGTCACCCTGGCCGCCCTGATCCTCGGTGCGGGCCTACCGATCGTGTTCGCCTTCGGCGTGCGGCTGTGGACGGCTGCCGATACCGTCGGATCCGACGGCAGCGTGGCCCAACGGAACTATCCGGCCCTGATCGGCGCGCTGACCTGCTTCGCGTTGATCATCGCCGCGATCATCACCGGAATTCTCTATACCGCGAAGGCTTTCCTGGCCGCCAAGTTCGGCATTCATCTGTTCGGACAGTCGTGAAGGGTGCAGCAGTGACCGATCAACCGCAAACCGTCAGGCCGAATATGCTCGACCGGATCATCGGCTGGCTGCGCGCGGGATATCCGCAGGGCATCCCGACTTCGGATTACGTCGCGCTGTTCGCGGTGCTGCACCGGGATCTCACCGATTACGAGGTCGTCGCCATCGCGGGGGAACTCGTACGCGACAACCCGGACAGCACGATCGGGCACGACGATATCGAGGCCGCCATCGCCCGCTTCGCCAAGGAGCAGCCGGACCCGAACGATGTCGCCCGGGTCGCTTCCCATCTGGCCGCGGGCGGCTGGCCGCTGGCGAATCTGCTGCCCGATTCCGACTGACGGCGGTCTGTCCGATGCCGCCCTTCCTGAACGCCATCATCGATTGGCTGCGGGCCGGATATCCGGACGGAGTGCCGGAGGCCGACTACATCCCGTTGCTCGCGCTGCTGCGGCGCAGGCTTTCCGACGAGGAAGTGCGCGCGCTCGCGGCCGAACTCGCCGGAACCGGTGATCTACCGGCCGATTCGACCGATATTCAGGTGATGATCACGAAGGTCACCAACGAGATGCCGTCCGAGGACGATGTCGCGAGAGTGCGCGCCCGGTTGGCGGCGCGCGCCTGGCCCGATCCGGAATCACCGGAATAGGCGGCACCGTCGCCGAGTCGACCGCAGGCCGCGACCGCGTTCCCAGCCGACTCACAGCGCGGTCCCGGCGAACCTCGAGCGGAGCGGGAAAGGATCGGTGAGTCGGCGACGGGCGGGGCCCCTGCCACCTGGGGGCACTCCCTGCTCCCGCCGGTCGCCCGACTCCGGTGGTTCACTGCCCGATCCACCCCTCCGCCGGTCCGGCGGCGCCGCCCCCTCGTCGCGCGCCGCCGGACCGCCTCGGTCGCGACGCGATCACGAATTCGTCGGCGGTGCGGTCGATTACGCGCGATCCGGTATCGCCAGTTTCTCCACCACGACGGTCGGCGCGACCCGGGCGCGCAGGCCGCGGTCGATCTCACCCGCCACGGGGATGACGATCGCGGCCGCTGCGGTCGCCACGGCGTCGGTGAGGATGGCGGGCCAGTCCGGGGCGGATTTCTCCGACAGCGCGGCGATCACCGCCGCCGCGGCGGAATCCCCCGCGCCGGTCACGTTGCCGCTGAACTTCTCCGGGACCGTCGCCGACCAGGCGCCGTCGGCGGTGACGCCCACCATGCCCTGGCCGCGCTTACCGGTGATGATCGCCCGGACACCGCGTTCGATCAACGGGTAGGCGGCGGCGACGATCTCGTCCGGTGTCGTCGAGACGCGGCCGGTGAGTCGTTGCAGCTCTTCGGCGTTCGGCATCAGGACCACGCCCGGCACTTCGGCGGCCAAGCGCAACGCCTCGCCGTCGACGTCGCAGATCGTGGAAACGCCCGCGTCGGTGGCGGTGCGGGCGATATCGGCGGGCAGTCGCGGATCGATGCCTCCGGGTAGGGAGCCCGAGATCACCAGTCCGTTGATATCGGGCAGCAGTCCCGCGACCCTGGTGGCGAGTTGTTCGGCCGCATGGGGATTGGAGATCCGCGCGCCCGGTTCCCACAGCGCCGTCGCGGTACCGTCGTCGGATTCGCTGATCACCACCGTGCGCCGCACCCACGGCAGGGCGTGCACGAAATCCACCGGCAGTTCGAGTTCGGCCGCCGCGGCGAACGCGTGGTCGGAGAAACCCGTTGCGCGAGCGTATTTTCCGAGCTGATTGAGAACTCGGGTCACGTTGATGCCCTTGCCGCCGATGCGCTGTTCGACCGAGCGGACCCGGTGTGCCTGACCCCGCTCGAAACGTTCGACGCGGTAGGTCATGTCGTAAGCGGGGTTCATGGTCACGGTGAGGATCACCTCAACCACTGTCCACGTCTGAGCACTCGGCGCAACTGTAGATTGTCATCAACTATCAGCAGGTCGGCGAACCCGTCGGTCCGTATATCGCCGATTCCGGACAGTCCGGCGGCGCGAGCCGGAACGGCGGTGGTGGCGACGACCGCGTTCGTGAGCGCGACACCCGCCGCGTTCACCGCCCAGGCGAGGCATTCCAGCAGCGTGGCCGTCCCTCCGGCGAGGGAACCGTTCGCGACTCGCGCCACACTGTCGCGCACCGTCACCGGGATCGCGCCGAGTTGGTACTTGCCATCAACCATCCCCGCCGCGGACATGGCATCTGTGATCAGCGCCACATTTCCCGCCGCCGCGGCGAAGGCGAGTGCCGCGAATCCCGGGTCGACGTGCACACCGTCGCCGATCAGCTCGACGACGACCTGCCCGGCCGCCGCGGCGACCAGCGCCGCCGCCACCGGACCCGGCCCCCGATGATGCAGCGGCGGCATCGCGTTGGCCAGGTGGGTCACGAGCCGGGCGGGACCGTCCGGTCGGAGTTCGCGCAGGAAACACGAATAGTCCGCGTCGCTGTGGCCGAGTGCCACCACCGTGCCCGCTTCGCGGAGTCGCTGGGCGACAATGTCGTAACCCGGCAGTTCCGGCGCGATCGTCATCACCCTGAGGTGGCCGTCGGCTGCGGCGAGTAGTCGCTCGGTCTGCCCAGGGTCCGGATCGCGGAGCCACCGGGGGTCCTGCGCGCCGCACCGCGCCGACGACAGGAACGGTCCCTCGGCGTGGATACCGCCGATGGTCCCGTCGGCGGCCAGTTCTCGCAATGTCGTGATCTGGGCGACCATCTCGTCGACCGGTCCGGTGACCACGCTCGCGACGACCGTGGTCGAACCGCGCGAATGATGGAATCGCGCCGCCGCGCGCGCGTCCCGAGCGTCGGTCGTGTCGAATCGAGATCCGTTGCCGCCGTGCACGTGGATGTCGACCAGACCGGGAAGTACCGTCCCCGAGAACGGTGGTACCACCGAATCCGGCTGCCGCGCCGACCATTCCCCGGTCGTCCGCACGTCGGTGATCCGTTCACCGTCGACCGAGATCACGGCGTCATCGATGACATGGGTCGCGCAGACGATACGGCCGCGCACCGTGAGCGTCATCGGTCCAGCATGACCGAACGGCTCAGATTTCGTGGATGGTCCGGGTCGAGGCCGAGGTCGGCGGCGCGCAGTACACACAGCCGATGCACGCGGACGAGTTCGGCCATCGGATCGATATCGCGGTGTTCGAGGTGGGCACCGGTGGCGGCGACGTCGGCCGCGAAACGCGCGTCGAGCGGGCCGAGGCCCCAGACCGCGCGCCCGGGCGCCGAGATACCGATGGGTCCGTGCCGGTATTCGGTGGCGGGGTAGGCCTCGGTCCAGGAACGGCACGATTCGCGCAGCTTCAGCGCCGATTCGTCGGCGAGCGCGGCGGCGAACCCCATCCCGACGAAGGTGATCTGCTCGGCGTGGCGCACCGCCGCAAGCGAGCGTCGCGGATCCTCGGCGAGAACGGTCCGCGCCTGGTCGATCGCCGCTGTCAGATCCTGTCCGAGGTGGTGGCGCAGGATCGCGAGCGCGGTCGTCGCGAAACGGGTCGACACCACCGACCGCTCGTCGACCTCATCGATCAGGACGGGGTCGCCGAGATCGAGCACCGGGGTCCGAGGACTGGCGCAGAGGACGGTGCGCGGCGTGGCGGCGGGCATCCGCCGCATGGCCTCGACCACCTCCGTGGTGGTTCCCGAACGACAGATCACCAGGTAGCGGTCGTAATCGCGGTCGCGGATCCGGCTCGCGGGCCACGCGTCGGTCGTCCCGAGACCGGACTCCTCGCGCAGCGCGGCGAAAGCGCGTGCCATGAACAGGGAGGTGCCGCATCCGATCGCGGCGACATGCTCACCCGGGCGCGGCAGCACGTCGCGATGGGTGTTCGCGGTCACCCGGGCACGCACCCAGTCGTCGGGCTGGGTGGCGATCTCGGCCGCGAGATGGGACGCGTGGGCCGTTCGGGAAGGAATCGGCACCCAGCCAGAATCGTCGGCGGGTTCGATCATGTCAACGTCGGTCAGGAGCCGGCGGCGAGTCCGGTCGGCCCCTGGCTGCCCGGCGTGGGGTCGGGGTCTGGTCGCCCGCCCGGCGTGGGGTCGGACCGTCAGATCGACGACCCGTCCCGGCCCCGCCTCCGCCGCCGTCAATCGGGAACCGTCCGGCGCGGGCCGCGCGGTCGCCATGGCCCGCGCCGCGACCAACGTCTGCGGCTCGGCGGCCGCGGGTCTGGTCGCCCGCCTGCCATGGGGCCGAGGTCCGGTTGGCCGCCCGCCATGGCGACTGCCGCAGGTGTGCCCGCCGCGGGCAGGAGGGGCGGGTGCAGTAAACCTGGGCTGTGGTCGGGCCGTTGGAGACCTGGGCTGCGGGCCGGGTCGTCGGCTGCCCGTCGGACGGCGCTGTATGTAGGCCGGGTGCCCGGTGACCTCGGCGGGAGTCATGAGGCGGCTGCATTCCGCCCGTCGGCCGTCGAGCGCGCGACACCGTCGATGGTCGACGCCCCCCGGTGGCGGCTATTTTCGTGCGTTACAACGGCATTGGCGCGAGACGCCGAATTCGGTACCGTCGCATCGACGGTGCTTCCCACCCCCGCACCGGGGCGCTCGCGGGTGGCGGGCGAACTTCCGGCGCGCGGTAGCATCGTGCGGTGGCACGGCGCGAGGGCGAACTCAAGGATGGACGCAGCTACGGAGGGCTGTCCAAGGAACAGCGGGTAGCGCAACGGCAATCGCGCCTGATGGACGCGGCGCTGGAGTTGTTCGGCACCCAGGGGTACGCCGCCACTTCGATCGAGCGGTTGTGCACGACCGCCAATGTGTCGACGCGCAGTTTCTACGAGGATATGGGCAGCCGCGAAGCGCTGTTGATCGCGCTGGGCAACCGGACCATCTCGCACGCGGTCGAATCCGCACTCACCGCGTTGGAGGCCGCGCGCGACGAGCCGCTGGCCACGCGGGTGGTGGAGGGTTTCCGCGCCTATCTCACCGTGACCTGCCGCGACGCCCGCACCGCGCGCGTGAACTACGTGGAAGTGGTCGGCGTGAGCCAGGCCGTGGAGGAATGGCGTATGCAGCAGCGCAGGCTGCTGTCGGCACTGCTCATCACCGAGGCGGAGCAGGCGGTGGCTCGCGGCGAGACCGCGCCGCGGCGGTTCGAACTGTTCGCTCTCGCGGTGATCGGCGCGGTGAATTCGCTCGCCCAGGAGATGGTGCACGCCACACTTCCCGATGTCGATATATCGCTCGATGAGATCTGCGACGAGATAGCGTATTTCGTCAACTCCGGGCTCGCCGAGCGCTGATCGGGGCGACGCGCGTCCCGGGCACGCGAGTTTCGGCCGTGCGACGGCTCGAGAATCCAGGGACCGACGGCGCGACCGTCCGCGCCCGATGGGATCGCAATATTCCTCGGCGTAACGATGGCGAAATCTGTCGCCGTCATTCGCAATATCGGTGCAACCGACCCCTTCTATGGTGACGGATATGAGCACGGACAGTGAGCCCGGTGGGGCCGAGCGCGGCACGGGCCCCGATCCGGCGGCCGGGGGGACCGGAATCCATATCAGCGGGTTGACCAAAACCTTCAAAGTCGGCCGTCGCACGGTGGCGGCGCTGGATTCGGTGGATCTGCATACCGCGCAGGGGTCGTTCCTGTCCCTGCTCGGGCCGTCCGGCTGCGGTAAATCGACCGTGTTGCGCATTCTCGCCGGACTGGAGGCGCCGACCTCGGGGAAAACCCTCATCAACGGTGAGAGCCCCGCCGAATTGCGCACCCATCACGAACTCGGTATCGCGTTCCAGGATTCGGCGCTGCTGCCGTGGCGGTCGGTGGAATCGAATATCAAGTTGCCGTTGCAGGTCGCGGGTCTGAAACCGGACGCCGAACAGATCGCGGAACTGGTGCGACTGGTCGGGCTGGAGGGTTTCGAGAAGGCGAAACCGGCGCAGTTGTCGGGCGGTATGCGTCAGCGGGTATCGATCGCGCGGGCGCTGGTGGTGAAGCCGACGGTGCTGCTGCTCGACGAACCCTTCGGCGCGCTCGACGATATGACCAGGCAGAAACTGAATCTGGAACTGCTGCGGATCTGGACCGAGAAACCCGCGACCACTCTCATGGTGACCCACGGCATCGCGGAGGCGGTATTCCTTTCCGATGTGGTCGCGGTGATGAGTCCGCGTCCGGGTCGGGTACTGGAACTGGTCGACATCGATCTGCCCCGGCCTCGGCTCCCGGAAATGATGCGCACCCCCGAATTCCACGCGCTGCACGATTACCTGTCGGAATTGCTGTTCGGCAAGACCGGCACCGGCGGGGTCGTGACCGATAAGGCGGGAGGTTCGGTATGAGATATCTCGGTGGTCTGCTCGGATTACTCGGATTGATCATCGGGTGGTGGATACTCGCCGCGGCCGGTGTCGCGGGCGGCACCATTCCGAGTCCGTGGACGGTGGTGCGCACCATGTTCACCGACGGCTGGGACCTCTACGGCCCCAATTTCCGGATCACGGCCGAGGGCGCGCTGAAGGGTTTCGTCTGGGGTAACACGCTGGCGATCGGCCTGGCGATCCTGGTGGTGCTGATTCCGCCGATCGAACCGCTGGCGACCCAGTTGGCCATCCTCAGTTACTGCACACCGCTGCTCGCGCTCGGCCCGATCATCCTGGTGGTGTTCGGCGGTCGCACGCCGACGGTTTTCCTCGCCGCGATGTACTGCTTCTTCACCACGATGGTCGGCACCGTCACCGGATTGCGTTCGGCGGATCGCACCAGTCTGGATCTGGTGCGCGCCTACGGCGGCGGGCGCTGGCAGCAGCTCTACCGGGTGCAGATCATCGCCGCGCTGCCGAATATCTTCGCGGCCTTGAAGATCGCCGCGCCCTCGGCGGTGCTCGGCGCGATCATCGGCGAATACCTGGGCGGCGTCGACAGCGGTATCGGAGTCGCGTTGACCGCCGCGCAGTCCGCCTACAACGTGCCACGCACCTGGGGGATGGCATTGGCCGCCGCCGCGTTGGCCGGTCTCGGCTACGCGGTGGTGGCGCTCACCGCGCGACTGGTCGCGCCATGGACCGCACAGGAGGCCCGGTGAAACGGATCGGATTGTTCCTGCTCCCGCTGCTCACCTCGCTGCTGTTGATGCTGGTGATCTGGGAGGTCTTCCTGCGGGCGTTCCCCGAGGTCGGGCCCCGGGTCGGCAAATCGCCCGCCGATATCTGGCGCTACCTCGTCACCGCGCCCGGCGCGTCGTCCGCGCGGCAGGCGATCGTCGACGACCTGCTGATCACCCTGCGCGACGCCGCCGTGGGATTCGGGGTCGGCATGGCGGCGGCGCTGGTGATCGCCGCGCTGTTCGTCACCGTCTCCACGATCGAGCAGACCTTCATGCCGGTCGCGATGCTGCTGCGTTCGGTGCCGCTGGTCGCGCTGGCGCCGATCATCGTGCTCATCTTCGGGCGCGGGACCGGCGGGGTGACGGTGATGGCCGCGATCGTCGTGCTGTTCCCGGCGCTGGTGATGATCATGGCCGGTCTGCGCAACGCGCCGAAACAGGCCGTCGACGTCGTCGCCGCCTACGGCGGTTCGCGCTGGACGGCACTGCGGATGGTCTCCATCCCGGCCGCGCTGCCTTCGGTGTTCGCGGCGGCGAGGATCTCGGTGCCCGGTGCGTTGATCGGTGCGTTGATCGGTGAATGGCTCGGCAGTGGAACGGGTCTGGGCGCGAGTCTGATCCGCGCCATTCCCACCTTCCAATACAACAAGTTGTGGGCGAGCATCGTCATCGTGACCGTCGTATCCGTGGCGCTGTACGCGATCGTCGGCGTCATCGAGAATCTGGTGCTCGCGCGGTTCGGCCCCGACGCCGGACGGAGTTAGGTTCTGTCTCGAGTCTGTGCCGGGGTGGGACCGGCCCGATATTCGCGGTCGACGCGGGCGAATCAGCGCTCGGAACCTGAAAGTAAAGAAAAGGAAACCGATCGAACCTAGATTCGGTCCATGACAGCAGTGTTCGCCCGTCGCTCATTTCTCCGCTACTCCGCGCTGACCGGAGCCGTCCTCGGCGGCGCGGGTGTGCTCGCCGCGTGTGGCGATGATTCGAGCAGTTCTTCCGGTGGCTCCACCCCGGACGGTTCCAAGTTCGGTACCGTCGCCGTCCAGCTCTCCTGGCTGAAGAACATTGAATTCGCCGGTGAGTACTTCGCGGATTCGAAGGGCTATTTCCGTGACGCGGGCTTCGGCTCGGTGAATCTGATCGCGGGCGGCGCCGCGAGTACTTCCGCCGAGGCCGGGCTCGACACCGGGAAGGTCTGGCTCGGCCTGTCCGCGCCGCAGACCACCGCCCCGGCCGTTCTGGAAGGCCTACCCGCCAAGATCGTCGGCACCACCTATCAGAAGAATCCGTTCTGCATCGTCAGCGCGGCGGGTAAGCCGATCAAGAGCCCGCAGGAGATGAAGGGCCGCAAGATCGGCGTCCAGGACACCAACCAGCTGATCTTCAACGCCCTGCTGGCCGCCAACGGCATGACGCCGAGCGATGTCACCATCGTCCCCGCGCAGTTCGACCCGACCCCGCTGGCCAACGGTGAGGTCGACGGCTGGGTCAGCTACGTCACCAACGAGCCGATCACGCTGGCCGCCAAGGGTTTCGCCAACACCAATTTCCTCTTCGCCGATTTCAACCTGCCGCTGGTCGCGGAAACCCTGACGGTGACCCAGTCCACCATCGACAACGAACGCGACAAGTTGAAGGCGTTCCTGGTCGCCGAGATCAAAGGCTGGAAGGACGCGGTCGCCAACCCGGCGGAATCGGCACGACTCGCGGTGGAGGTGTACGGCAAGGATCAGAAACTGGATCTGGCCGAACAGACCCTGGAGGCGACCGCGCAGAACGATCTGGTGATGTCCGCGAACACGGCGGCCAACGGGCTGCTGAGCATGACCGATCAGCTCATCGAACAGAACATCGCGGCATTGCGCACGGCGAAGATCGACATCAAGGCCGACCAACTGTTCGATCTGTCGATCCTGCGCGAGGTCTACGCGGAAAACCCCGGTTTGCAGTAGTCCCGACGGGTTTCGGCGCCGAAACGCCCCGTGAGCTCTACAGAGCCACCGATGTCTCGGCGCCGAACGCTCGCTCGGCGTGGATCACATCGGCTTGCTCAGGGTGGATCCGGACACTCCGTCCCGACTTCGTCGCCAGCAGTTCGGCGGCGATCGCCACGGCGTGTTCCGTGGCGGTGCGGGCCCCGATATCGAGCCCGGCGGGGGAGTGCAGGCGGGCCATCATCATTTCTCCGAAGCCGCCCGCGCGCAGATCGGCGATGCGCCGGTTGTGCGACGCCAGGGTGCCCGTCGCGCCCAGATAGCCGAATTCCGGCAATCGCAGCGCGACCGTGAGCAGCGGAATCTCGAACATCGGATCGTTGGACAGCACGACAATCGCTGTACTGGAATCTATTTCGCCCTCCGAGGAGAGGGTGTTCAGGTAGCGGTGCGGCCAGTCGACCACCACCTCGGCACCGGGGAACGCCTCCGAATCGGCGACATCGTCGCGTGAATCGCAGATGGTCACCCGGTAGCCGAGTAGTCGGGCCTGCACGTTGAGCGCCGAGGCGATCGCGTTGGCGCCGAAGATGATCAGACGCGGCGGCGGCGCGAACGAGGAGACGAACACATCGGATTCGGGCAGCGCGACCAACTCGGTGTTGTGCCGCTTGTCGGTCACCAGGTGCTGACCGATCAGATCCTCGTCCGGATTCCACACCACGGTGAACACGGTGACCCGCCGATGCGAGGCGATCTCGGAGGCGACGGTCGGGAATTCGGGGAAATCGCGGCGTGAGAACGGTTCGGCGAAGACGTCGATCATCCCCCCGGCGTCGCCGCCGGACTCCCCGGCCGGGACACCGAACCGGTGCATGGCCCGCCTGCCGGTCCGCGCCGCCGCCACGGCCGCCTCGCGGACCGCCGACTCGACCGAGCCGCCGAGCGCCGAGCCGTACACGCCGCCGTTGGGATCGACCAGCATCGCCGAGCCGACGCTCAGCGGCCCGGACCCCACGGTCCGCACGACGGTGGCAAGGCCTCCGGTGCGGCCGGAATGCCACACCCGCAATAGGTCATCGACGATGTCGCGCATCAGTTTCTAGCTCCGATCATCGGACGTCGTGGCCGGGAAATCGCGATCGAGTCCCGTCGCCACATCGTCGCACGTGACGCACACCATATCCTCCCGACCGGACAAATAGGTGCGGGCTCCCGAATCTCCTACGGCGACTCTCCACACCGAGGTCCAGTGCTCGTGGCCGATCACAACCGGATGTCCCGGTGTGCCGTGGAACACAGCGCGGGCGATTCCACTCTCGGCGGCGAAGGCCGCGGCGGTCACCCTGGCGACCACGGCGGCGCCGACATCGGGGGTGTCGACCGGCATGATCGCGACGTATTCGGCCGGGGTGTCGGCGGCCGCTTTCAGCCCGGCCCGCAGTGACGCGCCCATCCCGGTCGCCCAGTCCGGAGCCCACACGTGCCGCGCGTCGGTCGGCAGGGCGACCGTCGCCGGGGCGGGTCCGGTCGCGCCGAGCACCACGATGACCGGATCGCAGCCGCCGTCGCGTAGAGCGGCCACCGCGGCGCGCAGCCAGGCGCCGCCTTCGGCGAGCACTTTGGGATAGCCGTATCGGGTGCCCGCGCCCGCCGCGAGCACGATGCCCGCGCAGGTAGGCCCGGACGTCGTCGCGAGGTCGGGGGGAACCATGATCGCCACCGTAGCGGCGCCGCATTGCTCGCGGGTTACCTACGGACTCATATCGGGCGAATCCTCGACACGCCGGAATGATCACTCTCTTCCGGGTGGCGGCGTGGCGTGTCGTGTTCGATGCTTGACCGATGACAGACGACGTGACCGACACGGCGGGTTTCGACGCGATGCCCGACGACGTCGCCACGCGCGCGCTGCTCGACTGTTGCTCGTCGCCCGCGTTCGCCCGCGCCGTACTCGCGGGCAGGCCGTACCGCACCGTCGAGGATCTGCTCGCCGCCGCCGACGCCGCGCTCGCCGCGCTGCCCGAATCCGAACTCGATCTCGCGCTGTCCGGGCACCCGCGCATCGGCGCGCGACCGCGTTCGGACGCGTCCGCGCGTGAACAGGCCGGGGTCGCCGACGCGGGCGATAGCGTCAAGCTGGCATTGGCCGAGGGAAATCGGGCATACGAAGAGAAGTTCGGCCATATCTACCTGGTCTGTGCCAGCGGCAGATCGGGGGCGGAACTGCTCGAACTCCTGACCACCCGGCTCGGCAACGATCCGGCGACCGAGAGGCGAATCATGCGCGCCGAACTGGGCAAGATCAACCGCATCCGACTGCGGCGGCTGCTGGCGGACCTCGCGTGAGCACGCTGAGCACGCACGTGCTCGACGCGGTACGCGGTGTGCCCGCGGCCGGTGTCGGTGTCGCCCTGCACACCGGGGTGCGATTGCTCGGCAGTGGCTCGACCGATCAGGACGGCCGGATCGCCGAGCTGGGACCGTCACTGGAACCCGGTGTGCACCGACTGGTTTTCGACACCGGCGCCTACTTCGCCGGACTCGGGCTCGACACGTTCTATCCGGAGGTGTCGATCGCCTTCACCGTGGGTGCGTCGCGGCATTATCACGTGCCGCTGTTGCTGTCGCCCTTCGCCTTTTCCACCTACCGAGGGAGCTGACGCCCATGGAATTGACCGGTCCGATCGTGCTGTCCGACAACCGATACGGCAAGGCCGAGAATCGGATCGTCCGGATCTATCGGGACAGCGCGCGGCACGAGATCCGTGACCTGAACGTCAGCACGGTGCTGCGCGGCGATTTCGCCGACGCCTATATCTCCGGTGACCAGTCGAAGGTGCTGCCCACCGACACCCAGAAGCAGACCGCCTACGCCTTCGCCAAGAAACCCGGCGTGCAGCCGGTGGAGGATTACGCGCTCACGCTGGCCGCCCACTTCGTCGACGAGACCGAACCGGTGCACAGCGCCCGCGTCGAGATCGAGGAATTCGCCTGGCAGCGAGTCGCCGTCGGTGGACTCGAACACGACCACACCTGGGTGCGGCAGGGTCCCGAGGTGCGCACGGTGACGGTGACGGTGGCGGGCAAGGGCGTCGAGCAGCGGGCCTGGGTCATCGGCGGCGTCGACGACCTGGTGATCTTGAAATCCACCGGATCGCAGTTCGCGGATTTCCTCGTCGACGATTTCACCGTGCTCGAACCGACCAACGACCGGGTGCTGGCCACCGCCGTCAACGCGCGGTGGCGTTTCGCGGCGACCTCGGGGGTGGAATGGGACGAGGTCTACGCCGGGATCCGCGCGGCCATGATCGAGGTTTTCGCCACGCGGTATTCGAAGGCCTTGCAGCAGACGCTGTTCGACATGGGCAAAGCCGCGCTGGAGGCCTATCCCGTACTCGCCGAGGTGCGGCTCGCCGCCCCGAACAAACATCATTTCGGCTACGACCTGGCCCGATTCGGGATCGAGAACCACGGCGAGGTCTTCCACGCCGCCGACCGGCCGTACGGATTGATCCACGCGACCGTGTCGAGGCAGGACGCGCCGCCCGCCGGGCCCGCCTGGGAACCGTGAGCCGGATTCTCGTCCACGCACACCGAAGTCCATGCACGACAACGCCGTTCGTCGGCGACCCCTCGATGCTCGGGAAAGTGGGACTCCGATGACGGCAGCGCCGACTCTGGTGATCGACGGTTGCGCGATCGCGACCGTCGACGCGGCGGGCACCGAATACCGCACCGGGCACGTGGTGGTGCACGGCAACAGGATCGGGGCGGTCGGCGCGGGTCCGGCCCCGATCACCGACGCACCCCGCATCGACGGCGGCGGCTGCCTGCTGACGCCGGGGCTCGTCAACACCCACCACCACCTCTACCAGTGGATCACCAGGGGTCTGGCCGCCGACAGCACCCTGTTCGAATGGCTGACCACGCTGTATCCGGTCTGGGCCGGTATCGACGAGGAATCGGTGCGGATCGCGGCCACCGGCGCGCTCGCGGCGCTGGCCCGCACCGGATGCACCACGACCACCGACCACCACTACGTCTTCCCGTCGGCGGGCGGTGATCTGCTCGGCGCCGAAATCGTCGCCGCCGCCGACGTCGGCCTGCGTTTCCACCCCTGCCGGGGTTCGATGGATCTCGGCGCGAGTTCCGGCGGACTGCCGCCCGACGACGTGGTGGAATCGCTCGACGCGATACTCGCCGCGAGCGCCGACGCCATCTCCCGCTGGCACGACCCGTCCTTCGACTCGATGCTGCGCGTCGCCCTGGCGCCCTGCTCACCGTTCTCGGTGACCCCGGACCTGATGCGGGAATCGGCCGCGCTGGCGCGCGACTCCGGTGTCCGGCTGCACACCCACCTCGCCGAAACCGTCGACGAACAGGATTTCTGCGCGTCCGCGTTCGGCTGCACGCCCGCGGCCTACATGGAACAACTCGGCTGGCTCGGACCCGATGTCTGGTTCGCCCACGCCGTCCACCTCGACGACGCCGCCATCACCGCGATGGCGGCGACCGGCACCGGTATCGCCCACTGCCCGACCTCCAACGGCCGCCTCGGCGCCGGTATCGCCCGCACCGCCGCACTGCTCGTGGCCGGTGTCCCGGTCGGGCTCGGCGTCGACGGCGCGGCCAGCAACGAGTCGAGTTCCATGATCGAGGAACCCCGCAACGCCCTGCTCTACGCCCGCGCCGTCGGCGGACCGCGCGCGATGAACGTCCGCACCGCACTGGAACTGGCCACCATCGGCGGCGCCCGGGTCCTCGGCCGCGAAGCCGAGATCGGTTCGATCGAACCCGGCAAACTCGCCGACCTCGCCCTCTGGCGTCTGGACACCCCCGCCCACGCCGGTATCGACGACCCCGTCACCGCCCTGATCCTCGGCTCCCCACCACCCCTGGCCGCACTGCTGGTCAACGGACGGGAAGTGGTCCGCGACGGCGAGGTGCGCACCGTGGACGAATCCGTCGTCGGCGCCCGGGTCGCCCGCGCCCAGGCCGCATTGGTCGCCGCCGCCGGATAGCGGCGGGGCACCATCACCGTCGGAACGGTCTCGACACATTCGCCGACCATGTGGGACACTTTCGAAAGATTCGAAAGCTCATTCGTAACGTTCGAATAAAGTCGTCCGGGCGAGGAAGGTGCGACAGTGAACGCGCAGGCGTTGGAGCAGAAGACTTTCATCCCGGCGGACGACCACGAACAGCTCGCGCCGGTCCTGAGTTTCCTGACTGCCCATGAGCGGCGGGGAGCGGCGGCCGACCCCGGTTACGCGCTGGTCGGCATCGATGAACACGACCGCATCGAGCTTCCGGAGAACGTGCACCAAGCGTTGAAGCAGGTTGTGGCAGCGCTGCTGGCAGGAAAGGCGGTCACCGTTGCCCCCCACAGCACGACGCTGACATCGCAGCAGGCCGCGGATCTGCTCGGTGTCAGCCGCCCCACGGTGAAACGGTTGATCGAGAAGAACGAGCTGGCCGCGGAACGTGTGGGTACGCGGCATCGCCTGCGGCTGGACGATGTACTCGCATACCGCGATGCTCGTCGTCGACGCCAGTACGACGCTTTGGCGGCGACGACCGTCGACATCGATAGCGAAGATGATCCCGCCACGGTCCAAGAGCAGCTGCGCGCTGTTCGCCGACTGGTCGCCGAACGTCGAAATACCAAGGGCTGAAACAATCGGCGGATGTTTGCCGCCGTGCTGGACACCTGTGTTCTCTGGCCGAGTCTGCAGCGTGACTTCCTGCTGTCGTTAGCCGTGGAGAACCTCTACCGGCCACTATGGTCCGAACGGATTCTGGAAGAACTGGAATGTCACGAGGCGCTGAAGCTGGGTAGCCGGGGCGAGGATCGGCAGGTCGCGGAAACGCGCGCACACACATTGATTCAGCGCATGACCTCCGCGTTCGATGATGCCGTCGTGGAGCGTTGGCAGCCCTACGACGGCACTTTCGGACTCCCGGATCCCGATGACGAGCATGTGCTGGCCGCGGCTGTCGCGGGCGGTGCCGGCGCCATTGTCACCAGCAATACGAGGGACTTCCCGAGGAACAAGGTCCCGGAGCACATCCACGTACTCGGTCCCGCGCATTTTGCCGCCGACACCGTCGCAGTCTCGCCGGACGCGGCGCTGAGGGCAGTCGAGGCTTTGTCGCGGCGATTCAGGCGGCCCCCGGTCGACGTGGAGCGGGTGCTGACCGATCTGCGCACCCGATACGGAATGGATGAAGCCGTCGAGCTGATCCGCAACGTCGATCTCTCGGCCGACGGGGTGGCTCGTTCGGGACGATACTGAAGGGGAGGAGGTCGGGCGTGGTCGAATTCACGGCCTGATCGGATCGGTCCTGGTCGGAGGGGGTGGGCCGGGGCGCGGTAACGGG
>NZ_JAFMPL010000120.1:0-22367 GCF_019038455.1 Nocardia noduli | reverse complement strand
CCGCCGTAACCGGTCGGCGGTTCCGGCCGTGGCTGGTACGCGGGGTCGGGGGCGTACTGCGGCGACGGAGGGCGCGGCTGTTCGAGCCGGGGATCACCGGGACGCGACTGCTCGCCGGTGCGCGGATCGGGTTGCGCGGGTGGTTCCTGGGACCACGAACCGCCGTCCCGCTGCCGGGTATCGGGGCCGGTGCGGCCCTCTTCCTCGGCGGGATCCTGTTCGTCGTACCCGGATCGTTCGTCCCTGTCGCGGCCACCGAAGAACCGGCGCTTCTTGTCCTTGCGGCCCGGTGTCGCGTTGGGATCCTGGCGTCCGCCGTCCGGGGCGGCCGATCGTCCGCGTCGACGGCGCGGACCGTCATCGATGACATCCTCGGTCGGGAGGTTCTGCACGGGGGCCTCATAGCCGCCGACATCGCTTTCGGAGAGCCACGGCGGCAGCATCGGCAGGCCGTCGTCGTTACGACTCACACGCCACCCCGCTGTAGATTCGATCCGTACCCGCGTTCCGGCCGGGCGCCCGCGACGGGCGCACCGCTTTCGGTCACGAATGTACCCGCCCGCGCGGTGTTTACGCGCCGCGGGGACGCGGACCCGGCAGTCCGGAGTCGGCCGGGAAACGCGGTGCCGCGCGGTCTGTCCGTTGTCGACGGCGCTGCGTGCACGGACGGCCCACTGCGCTGGCTCACGACATCCCCCTGGGATCTGTTCGACCGGATCTCGACGGGGGTGAGTTTACGCGACCGCCGTCGGTCCCATGTGTCCAGGAGAGCCCGGTCCGCCCGGAACGTCCGGACCCCGCGCGCAGGCTCGAAATGCCCCGCCCCGTGATCGCCGACGGCGAATTCCCGCGCGCCCGGCCGGGGCCGTTTTTGCCGGATACGCAGCGTACCGGTAAGCTGGAGCGGCGGTGCACCTATGCGCCCACCTGTTCGCATGCCCCGTTATCGGCAAATCGGTTCCGAATTGCTCGGTGACACGGATCCATGGGAACAGACACCCAGGCAATCAAACCAGGTTCGAGCGGCGCTGCCGTTCGGTGAACCGGGATCGCGGAGGACATGGCGAAGAAAGACGGGGCCATCGAGGTCGAGGGTCGAGTTGTCGAGCCGCTGCCCAATGCGATGTTCCGGATCGAGCTCGAGAACGGACACAAGGTTCTCGCGCACATCAGCGGAAAGATGCGGCAGCACTACATTCGTATCCTTCCCGAGGACCGGGTGGTCGTCGAGCTGTCGCCCTACGACCTGTCCCGCGGCCGGATCGTCTACCGGTACAAGTGACCGCGCTCCGGCGCGATCGAATCGACGGGCGCGAGTCCGTCACCACAGACTTCCCCAGTCGTCGGCTGGGGAAAAACTGTGTTCACACCCGTGTGAACCACAAGAAGATTGGACGGACGTGAAGGTTCAGCCGAGCGTCAAGAAGATCTGCGAGAAGTGCAAGGTGATCCGCCGTCACGGTCGGGTCATGGTGATCTGCGACAACCTGCGTCACAAGCAGCGCCAGGGCTGATCCCCGCCGGGGGAAACCCCGGCCGGTCACCTAGCCGAGCACCGAACGCAGTTCGGATTGGCAAGAAGAACTCCCAGCTCCAGCCGCACGCTGCGGTTATTCGGGTTCACCCCCGAGGCGTGCGTGCCAACCACCGGTACGGAGGCCGGTGCCCCGCCAAGACGAGGGGAACGGACAGGGAGCAGACCTCCGCAACATTAAGGAACTGCCACCATGGCACGTCTCATGGGCGTAGATCTCCCGCGCGAAAAGCGCATGGAGATCGCGCTGACCTACATTTTCGGCATCGGCCGCACCCGGTCGAAGGAGATCCTGGACGCTACCGGCATCAGCCCGGATCTGCGTTCCAAGGATCTCAGCGACGAGCAGGTCACGCAGCTGCGTGACTACATCGAGCGTTCGTCTCTCAAGGTCGAGGGTGACCTGCGCCGCGAGGTGCAGGCCGACATCCGTCGCAAGATCGAGATCGGCTGCTACCAGGGCCTGCGTCACCGTCGTGGCCTGCCCGTTCGCGGCCAGCGGACCAAGACCAATGCGCGCACCCGCAAGGGCCCGAAGCGCACCGTCGCAGGCAAGAAGAAGTAGGGATAGCGCATGCCTCCGAAGAGCAGGGCTTCCGGCCCCAAGAAGACCCAGAAGTCGCGTCGCAGGGAAAAGAAGAACGTCCCGCACGGCCACGCGCATATCAAGAGCACGTTCAACAACACGATCGTGTCGATCACCGACCCGAGCGGCAACGTCATCTCGTGGGCGTCCTCGGGCCACGTCGGCTTCAAGGGTTCGCGCAAGTCGACCCCGTTCGCCGCGCAGCTCGCCGCCGAGAACGCTGCCCGCAAGGCGCAGGAGAACGGTGTCAAGAAGGTCGACGTCTTCGTGAAGGGCCCGGGTTCGGGCCGCGAGACCGCGATCCGTTCGCTGCAGGCCGCGGGCCTCGAGGTGGGCACGATCTCCGATGTCACCCCGCAGCCGCACAACGGCTGCCGTCCGCCCAAGCGGCGTCGCGTCTAGCGGGAAAGGAATAGCGAAAAATGGCTCGTTATACAGGCCCCATCACCCGCAAATCGCGTCGTCTGCGTGTCGACCTCGTCGGAGGCGACCAGGCGTTCGAGCGTCGCCCCTACCCGCCCGGCCAGCACGGCCGCGCGCGGATCAAGGAGAGCGAGTACCTGCTCCAGCTGCAGGAGAAGCAGAAGGCTCGCTTCTCCTACGGCGTCATGGAGAAGCAGTTCCGCCGGTACTACGAAGAGGCCAACCGCCTCAAGGGCAAGACCGGTGACAACCTGCTCCGTCTGCTCGAGACCCGTCTCGACAACGTCGTGTACCGCTCCGGTCTGGCCCGTACCCGTCGTCAGGCGCGTCAGCTGGTCAGCCACGGTCACTTCACGGTGAACAACCGCAGCGTGAACGTCCCCAGCTTCCAGGTGACCCAGTACGACATCATCGATGTCAAGGAGAAGTCGCTCGGCACGCTGCCGTTCCAGGTGGCCCGCGAGACCGTCGGCGACCGCCCGGTTCCGGGTTGGCTCCAGGTGATCCCCGGTCGTCTGCGGATCCTGGTGCACCAGGTCCCCGAGCGCGCCCAGATCGATGTGCCGCTGCAGGAACAGCTGATCGTCGAGTACTACTCGAAGTAAACAGCTTTCGCGCTGCTGTCCCTCCCCGCCACCCTGGTGGAGGGGAGGGAAAATCCCACAACGTGGGCGTCAAATAGTGGGCGCCCGTACAGGAGGATGATCCACATGCTGATTTCCCAGCGTCCGACGTTGACCGAAGAGGTCGTCGCCGAGAACCGTTCGAAGTTCACCATCGAACCTCTCGAGCCCGGCTTCGGTTACACGCTCGGCAACTCGCTTCGGCGTACCCTGCTGTCCTCGATTCCGGGGGCCGCGGTCACGAGCATTCGTATCGACGGCGTTCTGCACGAGTTCACCACCGTCCCCGGTGTGAAGGAAGATGTCACCGACATCATCCTGAACCTCAAGGGTCTGGTCGTGTCCTCGGAAGAGGACGAGCCGGTCACGATGTACGTGCGCAAGCAGGGCCCCGGCACCGTCACCGCCGGTGACATCGTGCCGCCCGCGGGTGTTGTCGTGCACAACCCGGATATGCATATCGCCACCCTGAACGACAAGGGCAAGCTGGAGATCGAGCTCGTCGTCGAGCGCGGTCGCGGTTACGTCCCGGCGGTGCAGAACAAGGCGTCCGGCGCGGAAATCGGCCGGATTCCGGTGGATTCGATCTACTCCCCGGTGCTCAAGGTGACCTACAAGGTCGAGGCCACCCGTGTCGAGCAGCGCACCGACTTCGACCGTCTCATCCTCGACGTGGAGACCAAGAACTCCATCAGCGCGCGGGACGCGCTCGCCTCGGCGGGCAAGACCCTGGTCGAACTCTTCGGCCTGGCCCGCGAACTGAACGTCGAAGCCGAAGGTATCGAGATCGGCCCCTCGCCGGCCGAGGCGGATCACATCGCCTCGTTCGGTCTGCCGATCGAGGATCTGGACCTCACCGTCCGTTCCTACAACTGCCTCAAGCGCGAGGGTGTGCACACGGTGGGCGAGCTCGTCGCCCGCACCGAGTCGGATCTGCTCGACATCCGTAACTTCGGCCAGAAGTCCATCGACGAGGTCAAGGTCAAGCTGCACGCGCTCGGCCTCTCGCTCAAGGACAGCCCGGCGTCGTTCGACCCGTCCTCCGTGGTGGGTTACGACGCGAGCACCGGAACGTGGAGCGACAGCGGCACGTTCACCGACACCGACGGTGGCGAGCAGGACTACGCCGAGACCGAACAGCTTTAGGCCACTGGGGTAGGCGCCCCGGTTCGGCCTCACACAAGGAGAACAACTCATGCCCAAGCCCAAGAAGGGTGCTCGCTTCGGCGGGTCGTCGTCGCACCAGAAGGCGATCTTCGCCAATCTGGCGACGGCGCTCTTCGAGCACGGCCGAATCCAGACCACCGAGTCCAAGGCCAAGGCGCTGCGCCCCTACGCCGAGAAGCTTGTCACCAAGGCGAAGGCCGGCACCCTCGCCGACCGTCGCGAGGTGCTCAAGGTCATCCGCAACAAAGATGTGGTGCACGAGCTCTTCGCCTCGATCGGCCCCTCGTTCGAGGGCCGTGAGGGCGGCTACACCCGCATCACCAAGACGCTGCCCCGCAAGGGTGACAACGCGCCGATGGCGGTCATCGAGCTGGTCCGGGAGAAGACCGTGACCAACGAGGCCGACCGCGCCCGTCGCGTTGCCGCGTCGCAGAAGACCGAGGCCGCCCCGGCTGCCGAGGAGACTGTCGCCGACGAGGTCGTCGCCGAGACCGCCGAGGTCGAGGCCCCGGCTGCCGACGAGGCCGCCGAGGACAAGAAGACAGACTGACGTCGATTCCTCGCCTGTGCGGGGATGATCCCGACGCCTGAGATCGTTCTTCGCGTACGCGGGAGTGATCCGGACGCTCGACGCCGGTCGGAGTTTCAGAACGAGCCCGCCACCCGTTTCGGGTCGGCGGGCTCGCTCTCTTTCCGGCCTTGTGTTTCGCACGAAACGACTCTCGTCGACGGACGAGCCGACAGCGTGGAGGATTCGATGGTTCCGACCGATACGTCGGATTCGGTGAGGACGGCCGCCGACGCGGACACCGTCGCGGCGCCCGAACCCGCGGTCTCCCGTATCCGGCTCGATATCGCCTACGACGGAACGGATTTCATCGGCTGGGCCAAACAGCCGGGGCTGCGCACCGTGCAGGGCGTGCTGGAAGAGTCCCTGAGCAAGGTGTACCGCGAGCCGGTCCAGCTCACCGTCGCGGGCCGCACCGACGCCGGGGTCCACGCCGAAGGTCAGGTCGCCCATTTCGACACCGCCGCGACCTTCGACGGGCCCGCCCTCGTGCACCGAATGGCCAAATTCCTGCCCAAGGATGTGCGCATCAAGAACGCGCGCGTCGCCCCGCCCGCATTCGACGCCCGTTTCTCCGCCGTTCGCAGGCATTACGCCTACCGCCTCACCACGGCCCCCTACGGTGCCGACCCGCTGTCGGCGCGCGGGGTCGTCCCGTGTCGGAGCACCGTCGATCTCGCGGCCATGCGCGCGGCGTCGGAGAAACTTCTCGGCCTGCACAATTTCGCCGCTTTCTGCCGCAGGCGCGAGGGCGCGACCACGGTGCGCGAATTACAGCGTTTCGACTGGGAGCGCGACGGCGATCTGCTCATCGCTCGGGTCAGCGCGGACGCCTTCTGCTGGTCGATGGTCCGCAGTCTCGTCGGCGCGGTGCTGGCGGCGGGGGAGGGACGGCGCACCCCGGAATGGGTCGGCGCACTGCTGAAGGAGACCGAGCGCTCCAGTTCGGTCACCGTCGCCCCGGCCCACGGGCTCAGCCTGATCGCCGTCGACTACCCGGCCGACGCCGACCTCGCGGCCCGCAATGCCGAGACGCGGGAAATGCGAACGGTCCCCACCGGCGACGCGGGATGCTGCGGCAGCTGATCGGCCGTCGTCGGAATAGATGCGGCACCGGCCCGGGTTGCCTCCGGCATGACCAAAGTTGATCTCGGGAAATTCGGTGTGTGGCGTTACTACCGGAATTTCACCCCGCAAGCGGCGCGGGAGCTCGAAGAACTGGGGTTCGGCGCGTTGTGGCTCGGTGGTTCGCCTCCGGCGGATCTGCCGGTGGTCGAATCGCTGCTCGAGGCGACCGAATCGCTGACCATCGGCACCAGCATCGTGAATATCTGGGCGGTACGGGCCGATGCCGTCGCCGAGTCCTATCACCGGATCGAGCAGCGCTTTCCCGGACGTTTCCTGCTCGGCATCGGTGTCGGTCACCCGGAGTCCAACGGAACCGAAGCCGTGAAACCCTACGACGCGCTCGTGGCCTACCTGGACGAACTCGACGCGGCCGGTGTGCCGAAGGAGGGCAGGGCGCTGGCCGCGCTCGGACCGCGTGTGCTGCGGCTGGCGCGTGACCGGACCGCGGGCGCGCTGCCCTATCTCGCCCCGCCGGAGCACACCAGGATCGCCCGCGAGACGCTCGGCGCTGATCCGCTGCTCGTCGCCGAACAGAAAGTGGTCCTCGACGAGGACGCGGAGCGGGCGCGCGCGGTGGCCAGGAAGATGGTGCCGATGTACCTGGGGCTGGTGAACTATGTCAGCAATCTGCGTCGTCTCGGTTTCTCCGAGGAAGATGTGACCAAACCGGGCAGCGATCACCTGATCGACGTCCTCGCGGTGCACGGCAAACCGGCCGAGGTCGCCGCCGGGCTCGTCGCGCATCTGGACGCGGGCGCCGATCACGTCGCGATCCAGGCCTTGAACGAGGACTACGTGGACGCGCTGCGCACGCTGGCGGCGATCCTGCCGTTGGGGCGCTGACGTGGTCTCCGAAGGTCGGTAGCCGCTCCGCGGGCGTCACGGACACCGCTCAGGAGCGCACCAGCCGGGCGATGGCGTCGGTGGCCTCTTTGATCTTCGCCTCGGCTTCCGGACCGCCCGCGACCGCGGCGTCCACCACGCAATGACTGATGTGGTCTTCGAGCAGCCCCATCGCCACCGCCTGCAACGCCTTGGTCATGGCGGAGACCTGGGTGAGGATATCGATGCAGTACTTCTCTTCCTCGACCATCCGTTGCAGGCCCCGCGCCTGGCCTTCGATGCGGCGAAGCCGCTTGAGGTAGTCGTCTTTGGCGGTGATGTAGCCGTGCGGCGCGTGCTCGTCGTGGCAGGGCTGATCCTGGGTGGTGCTCGTCTCGGGGGATGTCACCGAAATCTCTCCTCGCTGCCTGCCGGGTATCGCCGATAGCTGATACCCCCCTAGGGTACATTTGTTCGAACGGGTTGTCAGGTGGGCGTGTCCCATCATCGCGTGATCGGGGTCGTCACCGGGGTGGCGGGTGCGCGGATCGGGTACCGGTTTCGTCGGCCGGTTCGGCGATCGGGAGAATACGCAGTCATGAGTTCGCTTCCCCGGCCCGCGATCGCCGTCATCGGCGGCAGTGGCTTCTACGACTTCTTCGACGACGACGCGACCGACGTCGAGGTCGACACCCCGTACGGCACACCGAGCGCGCCCATCGCGATCGGCGAGGTCGAGGGCAGGGCGGTGGCATTCCTGCCGCGCCACGGCAGGCGGCACGAATACGCGCCGCATACCCTGCCCTACCTGGCCAATATGTGGGCGCTGCGCTCGCTGGGGGTGCGGCGGATCTTCGCGCCGTGCGCGGTCGGCAGTCTGCGCGCCGACTGGGGGCCGGGCACCGTGGGTGTGCCCGATCAACTCGTCGACCGGACCTCCGGCCGTCCGCAGACCTATTTCGACGGTGGCGGCGTCCATGTGTCCTTCGCCGATCCGTACTGCGACGAATTGCGTTCCGCGGCGATCAAATCCGAGATCGAGCAGCTGCCGCTGAAAGCGGGCGGCACGATGGTCGTCGTGCAGGGTCCGCGTTTCTCGACCCGCGCCGAGAGTCGCTGGTTCGCCGGGCAGGGCTGGGATCTGGTGAACATGACCGGGCATCCGGAAGCCGTTCTCGCCCGCGAACTGGAGATGTGCTACGCCGCCGTCGCTCTGGTGACCGATCTGGACGCGGGACTCGAAGAGGGTTCGGGTGTGCACGCGGTCGACGTGTTCGCCGAGTTCACACGCAACCTCGGGCCGTTCAAGGAACTGATTCGCCGTTCGGTCTCCGCGGTGACCGGGACCGACACCTGCGACCGCTGCCGTGTTCATGCGGGAGTATCGCTGCCGTTCGAATTACCGTGAGAGGTGAGTCCGGCGGGTTCGCTCGCCGCGAACTCGATGCGGTAGCCGAACAGGGATAGTGATATGAAAGTGCTGGTGACCGGTGCGGCCGGATTTCTCGGATCGCACGTGCGGCGCGCCCTGGCGGCGGCGGATCACGAAGTCGTCGCGATCGATGTGATGCATCCCGCCGTGCACGGCAAGGACGCGACGCCGCCGGAGGGCGTCTCGCGCGTCGACATCCGTGACGCCGCGGCCGTGGAGACGCTCGCTCGCGGCGTCGACGTGGTCTGTCATCTGGCGGCGGTCACCGGCATGACGGGCGCGCCCGAGACGGGCGGACTCGTCGAATCCGGCCTGAACCCCGCCGAATTCGCGGCTCACAACGATCTCGGTACCGCCGTGCTGCTCGCGGCCATGAGCCGCGCCGGGGTCAAGCGATTGGTGCTGGCGTCCTCTGTCGACGTCTACGGCGAGGGCCGCTACCGCATGGTGCACGGCGGTTCGTTCTCGCCGGGGGTGCGGCTGCGCGCCGACCTGGACCGGGGGATGTTCGACCATCGCGCACCGCGCACCGGCGAGGTTCTGACCTGGGATCCCGTCGGTGAGGACGCGCCGTCGCGTCCACGTGGATTCTGCGCGGCGAGTAAGGCCGCGCAGGAGAACTACGCGCTGTCCTGGGGTTTCGCCACCGGCAACGCGGTCACGGTCCTGCGTTATCACCAGATCTACGGTCCGGGAGCGCATTTCGGTGTGCCCGCGCTCTTCCGCGACGGGCTGTCGGCGGGCCGTGCTCCGCGCGTGTTCGAAGACGGCGGCCAAGTCAGGGATTTCCTGCACGTCGACGACGCCGCGGCTGCCACCGTCGCCGCCGTGGAACGCGCCCTGCCCGGATTCGTCCCCCTGAACATCGCCTCCGGGCACCCGGTCACCCTCTATCAGGTCGCCTCGACAATGTCGCGGGCCTGCGGTGGACAGGCGCCCGTCGTCACCGGCCAATATCGTCTCGCCGACATCCGGCATTTCGTCGGTGATCCCGAACGCGCGAAACGCGCCATCGATTTCACCGCGAACATCGCCCCGGTTCCCGGCTTGGCCGAATTCACCACTTCCACCGTGAAATCCGTCGAGTCCTAGATCGCGCGCCGGGTCGCTCCCGACGAAACTCCGCGCTGGTCCTTCGGCGCCCCGCCCGACCGCCGAGGGTGCGGTGAGTAACACTCTCGGCCTGTGGACGTCGGCGCGATGATCGCTTCGTCGTCGATACCCGGGACTAGGCTCGCGATATGACCACTCCGCTACGGCTCGAAGTCATCGTCGCCAGTGTGCGACCGGAACGTTTCGCCCCGGTCGTCGCCGAGTGGTTCCTGCGGACCGTGCGTGCGGATTCCGCCTTCGACACCGGTGTCATCGACCTGATCGACACCCCGCTCCCGGTGGATCTCACCGAATCACCGCGGGTCGAAGCCTTCCGGGCCAGGCTGGCGGCGGCGGACGCCTTCGTCGCGATCACCTCGGAGTACAACCACGGATATCCGGCCTCGCTCAAGACCGCGTTCGACACCGCGAAACACGAATGGCGTGCCAAGCCCATCGGATTCGTGTCCTACGGCGGGCTGTCGGGCGGGTTGCGCGCGGTGGAGCAGTTACGTCAGGTGGTGGCCGAGATCCACATGGTGTCGGTCCGCGAGACGGTGAGTTTCCACCAGGCCAAGCGCGCCTTCGACGCCGCCGGTGAGACCCGCGACGGTGCGGCGGTCGACGCGTCGGCTCGCATGCTGCGTCAATTGGCCTGGTGGGCAAGCACTTTGCGAACGGCGCGAGCCGCTGACCCATATCCGGGCTGACCGGTCGGCCTTCCGCGCGGGGCGGAAATCACTGAGGTTGCATGACCCGTCGACCGCGCGGCTGTCCGATGTAGGTGGCCTCGCGCGGGATGGAGACCAGCGTCAGATCGACCTGCGCCGTCCCGGTGCGCAGCACCACGTGGTTGCCGATCGCTCCCGGCTGGTGGATCGACAGATCGGGGCGCGTCGCGGGCCAGCCCATCGGATCGCCCGTCACGTAGATGGTCGTGACACCCGCGTGCGGCGCGGGCGCGAGCACCCCGTCCACCACCGTCGCGGTGAAACCCGCGTCGGACTGGTGGGTTTCGACCGCGATGGTCAACCGCTCCGGGTTGCCGATGGTCTGCACCAGGTTGTCCCAGGCGCGTGCGCGATCGGTACGGATCAGGATTCGTTCGCCGACCGCGAGCGCGCGGAAGACCAACTGCTGGGCCAGATACAGCTCGCCCGCGACGTACACGGTGGAGATACCGGTGCCGACGATCCGGACCGCGACGCCCTGATTCTCCTCGTCCGACCCGATCAACTGTCCGCAGCCCGACGACGGAAGATGCAGCGCGGAAAGCACATCGATCGGATATTCGATCATCGGCACGGTGTCGTCGACACCGGGGGCCGCCAGCGGCAGATGGGCGAGCAGCCCGTCGCGATGCCGTCCCGCCATCGAGACCATGCCCGCGAGCTTGCCGCGGTCAGGCAGTTCCCTGGCGGTGAGACGCCAGGCGGCGCCGATACTCACCGATTCGGCGGAGTTGCCCGGCCGTAGTCGCACCGCGACCGTCGTGCCGCGCGAAGGCGCGACCCACAATTGGGCGAGCAGATCGGAACCGAGCCGTTTGGGATCGACAGCGCTGCCGATATTGACCGCGTTGCCGATCTCGGCGTAGCGCCAGCGGTGGGTCAGCGCGCGCGGGTCGTAGCCCGCGGTGATCTGGAGGACGGCCTTGCGGATTTCGGGGGCGGTCAGGATGCGCGCGCTGCAATCGGCGTCCTCCAGCGCCCGCATGATCCGCTGCGTCGCGATCGTGACCGCGCGCGAGGCGCCTTCGCTGCCGCCGCCGCGCCGGGCCGCCGCTTCCGGACAGGCGATGGTGTCGAAGCTGATGGCGAGCCAGACCGCGCGATGAGCGGTGGCGGGCAGCGGACCGAGCAGGGATTCGTAGATCGTGCCCGCCGGTGTGCCGGAACGGCTGCGGTGTCCGTGACTGATGATGTCGATACCGCTGAGCAGAATGTCGTGCTGGTTCAGGCATTTCGCGAGTTCGGGCAGCGGAAGCAGATGCGACGCGTGCACGGTGCTGCTGGAGATCCTGGTGAGTCCGCCGCGCGGCGGCAGCACCTCGACGACGGTGACGACGCGGCTGCCGTCCCAGTACAGGCCGAGCGAGCGGTCGTCGGGGCCGCGGAAATCGACGGTGTCGCCGATCTCGTAGTCGCGCTTGGTCAGATAGCGCCACCAGGTGGCGATCCAATCCAGCACGGTGCGTTTGGCTATCGGGATCAGCGGGAGCAGCATGAGGGCGATCGCGACGCCGAGGGCGGGCCACTTGTCGAGTCCGGCCAGCAGCGCGATCAGACCGGCGCAGAGTCCGATCACCTGTGCTACCAGCAGATTCTGTAGTGAGATGCGACCAAGGAGCGGGCGCGGCCCTGCTCCGGCTGCTTCGGCCATGATCGTCCCCCAAGTACCCGGTATCGACCGCTTCCTACCGGCCGAGCTGAACAACAGTCCCCGCGAACTGTACTGTGTTCGGCGAAGGTGAGCACTGTCCGGGGGAGAGAAGATGCCGTCCAAACCTACTACGCGCTGGCAGGTCAGCGGCTATCGCTTCCTGGTCCGCCGGATGGAACACGCCCTGGTCCGCCGGGACGTTCGTATGCTGCACGACCCGATGCGATCGCAGACCCGCGCGTACGCCGTGGGATTGGTGCTCGGACTCGTCGTACTGGCCGGTTGCGGCATTCTCGCGCTGCTTCGCCCCCAGGACAAGATCGGTTCCAACACCCTGCTGATCGGCAAGGAGTCCGGCGGCGTCTACGTGGTCATCGACGACGTGGTGCATCCGGCGCTGAACCTGGCCTCGGCCCGGCTTGCCTCGGGTGAATCCGGAAAAGCCGTCATCGTCAAGGAATCCGAACTCGGCAAGAAACCTCGCGGTCAGCTGATCGGCATTCCGGGCGCGCCCGCTGCGCTGCGCTACGACAAGGACGGCAGCGGCCGGGCCTGGACGGTCTGCGATGTGCTGAAGGTCGACGGCAGCAAGGATCTCACCACCTCGGTACTCGCGGGAGACCCGCAGTTGGGCGACAAGGCCTCCGTCCTCGGCGCCGATCAGGCGCTGCTCGTCAAGGCCAAGGACACCGTCTACCTGGTATTCGACGGTAAGCGGGCGCGCGTGGACATGAACGTCCGCGCGGTCACCGACGCGCTCGGCATCACCGGAGCCACCCCGCGCCCGGTCGCCGAGGGATTCATCAACACCGTTCCCGAAGTGCTGCCGATCATCTCGCCGAAGATCGACAATCCCGGCGGCACGGTGACCTACCAGGCCAACAATCACCGCATCGCCGACGTGGTCCAGGTGCCTTCGGAACCGGACAAGTACTACGTCGTGCTCGGCGACGGCTTCCAGGAAGTGTCGAAGCTGACCGCCGACATCATCCGCAATTCCAATCCCACGCTGTCCGACGACCCGCGTATCAGCCAGTCGGATCGCACCAATGCCGATGTCTCGCACGCGCTCAAGGTCGAGGACTATCCCAAGCGCGCGCCCGGCATCGTCGAGGTGAAGGACCAGCCGGTCAGCTGCATGTCCTGGAAGCCGATTCCCGCCGCGGCCGACAACAAGGACGGCGGCAGGTGGGCCGAGCTTTCGGTGATCACCGGTGTCACCCTGCCGATTCCGGACAGCGCGAAACTGGTGCCGCTGGCCCAGTCCGACGGTTCGGGACCGAACGCCGATTCGGTGTACATCCCGCCGGGCACCGGGGCCTTCGTGCAGACCACCGGCATCGAGCCGGACAGCCGTCGCAAGGACAGCATGTTCTACATCGCCGACACCGGCGTTCGCTACGGCATCAAGAACGAGGATTCGCAGAAGGCGCTCGGACTCGATACCGGATCCGGTGTGAAGCCCGAACCCGCGCCGTGGCCGATCGTCGGTCTGCTGGCGTCGGGGCCGACCCTGGGACGTGAAGAGGCGATGGTCGCCCACGACGGCGTGTCCCCCGACCCGTCACCGGCGAAACAGACCGTCGGGAAAGCCAGCAACTAGGGCCGTCACTCGGTCGCCGCGACCGACTCGCGCGCGGTGCGCAGCGCGGCGACTTCGTCGCGCAGCGCCCTGATCTCGGTGACGAGGACGGTGATCTCGCGATCGGTGCTCTCGACATTGGCTTCGACGTTCTTCAGCTGGTCCATCACCCAGCTGGTGGTGGTGCCGATCGCGAAACTGATCAGGCCGATGCCGAAGGTCATCAGGATCAGCGAGATCAAACGGCCTTCGGTCGTCACCGGATACACATCGCCGTAGCCGACCGTGGTCACCGACACCATCGACCACCACAGCGCGTCACCGAAATTGTGGATCTTGCTGTCGGTGGCGCCGTATTCGGCGTCGAAGAACGCCAGGCTGCACAGCAACAGCACGAGCACCGAACTCACGCCGACGAATACCGCCAGCCTTGCCCTGGTCGTGGTGTTGCGGTTCAGGGTGCCGATCACGAGCATGGCCGCGCGCAACAGCCGCAGCGGACGGAACGGCGGCAGCACCACGATCAGCAGATCGACGGGATGGGTGCGCAGGAATCGCCACCTGTTCCCCGACAGCCAGAGCCGCACCGCGAAATCCAGCGCGAACGCCGCCCAGATCGCGAAGTCGACCCGGGTGAGCCAGGCGTCGAGCCGGGGTGAGGCCCCGGTATCGAGTACCTGCCAGGCGTAGACGCCGAGGAATACGACGGCCAGGACCATCATGGGGATGCCGGTCGTCCGTTCCCAGATTTCTCGACGGGTGAGCGCGGGCGGTGTTTCGGCCATGGGTTTACCTGTGTCGTTTCGGCTGCGATATCGGCATCACCGCAGGTCGGTCCGCTGAGGCTACCGGTTGCCGACGCCCGGCGGCAGCCCGGCCGCGCTGCCGTCACATGACGTGGTCACATATCGTCGCCACGGATCCCGAAGCGGCGCCGGATCGGGAAGGACGCCAGGTAGCCCAGAAGCAGTGTGCCCGCGATGATCCCGGTGCCGATGAGCGCGACATCGCGCGCCCGATTATCGGGGGGCGGCGGCGCGGCGGGGACCGCCAGTTGCCTGCTCTTGGGTGGAGTCGGGGTCTTGGGCGGGAGCGGTCCCGTCACCTCGTCGGTCAGCGCGGCGATCGGATCGACCGCCCCGTAGCCGATGTATTTGTTCCAGCCCTCGGCGGGCGCGTGTGCCGTGGCCTGGACCCGTCTCATCACCTCGCGGGCGCTGAGTTCGGGGAAACGCGCGCGGACCAGCGCGACCACGCCGGAGACGATCGGCGTCGCGAAACTTGTTCCCGAGATCGGTCCCTGCTCACCGCGCTGGTTGAGCGCGCCGACGGCGGTACTGCTGCCGCGCGGATCGAGCGAGACCATGTTCTCGCCGGGGGCGGCGACACTGAGCCACGGACCCGGCACGGTGAATTTCGACGGCGCCCCGTTCGCGTCGATCGAGCCGACGGACAGGACGTAGTCGTCCCAGCGCGCCGGGACGACGTTCATCGTGGTCTTGCTCCACGGGTCCGCGGTCGGGTCGAGCGGGTCGAATACCGTGTTCTCGGTTTTGCACGTATCGGTGTTGCCCGCCGCCGCCACGACGACGACGTCCTTCTCGACGGCGTATTGAAGTGCCGCACCGATTTTTCCGTCGACGTTGTTCTCCGAGCCGCACCAGACCTCGGAGATGTTGATCACGGTGGCGCCCCGATCGACCGCCCGCACGATGGCCGAAGCCATGGTGCCCAGGTTTCCGTAGCCTTCGGGCAGGTCCTCGGGCGACTTGTTCCGGCTCGCGCCTTCCTTCTGATACATCTTGCTGGTCTGGCGGATGGTCATGATCCGCGCCGAAGGAGCGACGCCGGCGAAACCCTGGCCGTCGATCCGGGACGCGGCGATCAGTCCGGCGACGAAGGTGCCGTGACCGTCGCAGTCCTCGGTGCCGTCACCGACCTGAGCGACGTAGTCACCGGCCGCGTCCAGGTCGGGCAGTCGCGGGTGTCGTGCCACGCCGGTGTCGATCACCGCGACGACCTGGCCCTCGCCCTGGGAGAACTTCCAGGCACGCTCCAGATCCAGTGAGCGCTGCGCGGTGGGGATCGTCGAACCGCTTCCGCCGGTGACGATATCCGCGCAATTGGAATTCGCCGGACGTTCGGTCTTCTCGGGCGGCACGGCGGGATCGCCGGGCGGGCGCACCGCCGGATCCACCGCAGGCGGGCGCTCGGCGTGCGCGACACCGTGTCCGGCGCCGAGACCGAGCGACGCGCTCAGACCGAGCGTGACAGCGACCGCGACGATTCGCAGTGGCACCTTCACGACAGCGCCTCGCTCATCCTCATCGCTTTCGGCTCGTTGCCCGCACTCATAGTCCGCGGACGAGGGAGTAGAGCGATGCCACCCAGAACACCAGCGGCAGCACGGCGGCGACGAAAGCGTATTCGAGCAGCTCCACGCCTCGACGCATCGGCGGTGTCGCCGACTGGTTCGGGATGATGATGCCGAGGATCAGCGACGCGATCAGGATGATCATGGCCACCCCGAACACCCCGAGTGGCATATCCATTTCGAAACCGGCCCCGACCAGCATGAGCAGCACGATGGACGCGCCGCCCGCGATCAGTACGACAGCCTGTTCCGCGCCCGCGTAGGTGCGGCTGCGGAACATCAGCACGGCGGCGCAGACCAGCGCGAGCGAAATGCCCTGCCAGTACGGATCACCCGATTCCGGGTCGGTGGCGGCGAGCGCGCCGACCACCGTGACCAGCGTGGTCGCCGACACCAGCCCGGCGAGGTACATCCTGGCCCGCTCGGATTTCACCCGCAGCGCGTCCATGGTCGGCAGTGCCCGGTGATCGTCGGGATCGTCCTCGGTCGGATCGATCGGGGTGCCGGGGGAGGGCACGGGAGGCAGGGGCAATTTCGCGAGCAGCATCGAGATCCGCGGCGAGAGCGAGAGTCCGGCCAGGCCGATGGCCGCGGCGACCGCGCCGATCGCCTTGACCGGCTGATCGGTGAGCAATCCGACGATGGCCGCCGGAACGGCGTACACCGACAGGGTCGCGGCGCCGATGAACAGCGCGAGTCCGACGCCGGTGACGCGCCAGGCGAGAATCGAGGTCGCGCCGAGCAGCACCGAACCGAGTAGCAGGTGTGCCCAGCCGTAATCATCGGGGACGTAGAGCATTCCGGCCGAGAAGGCCGCGGGTAGCGCGCAGCCGCCGAGGACGAGGGCGGTCCTGGTGTCGCCGTACATGCGGCTGAGCACCATGCCCGCGACGACGAGCAGGATTCCGACGCCGAGCGCGATCGAACCGCTCACCCACACCGGCAGTTCGTCCGGCGACATCAGCAATCCGAGGCAGCCGATGATCATCGTGATCGCGGCGAGCACCGAACCGGTCAGCCGCGCGGTTTTCGGTGTCCAGCTTCGGTAGTGGTCGGCGTCGGCGATCGCGACGTTGTACATGATGTCGTCGAACAGCGGTGTCGGCGCGATATGCGAGGCGCTTTCCAACATCAGCAGTTCACCGTCGCGTACGCCGAGTTCCCCGAGGCTCAGCGAATTGGACAGCGGTGGTTGGCCGATCCTGGCCAGCACCCACTCGGCGGGCTCGTAACGTTCGCCCTCGTTGTCGAAATCGTTGGTCCGGCTGTGCTGAGCGACCATGTCGACGACGCTCGGGATGACCAACGCGACCGGCACGTCGACCGGGATGGCCATGTCCACCTGGGTGTGTTTGGCCAGGATGGTGACCCGCGCCAGATCAGGCGCGCGGACGATCCCACGGGAGGAGTCTTCGTCGATGTGGTCAAGGCGCGCGTGCGTCAAACTTCCCCCAACTTCGTGTTCTACCTCGTACTTCCGCTGACGCGCGCCCGAGGCGGCGAGGTTGCGAACCCCGGCGTCCTGACAGCAGAATGCAGGACGAACTGTACGACATGTCGGCAGCGGCCTCTACACTGAGCCCGAAGTTGCAGCATGCAAAAGGGGGATTTCTCGACCGATGAGTACTGTCCGGTTCCAGCGCCGTGCCCGTCGGGAGATGCCCCGTACGCCCGGTGGTGAGGTCACATTACAGCCGCCACCCGAAATTCCCCGGGTGACACCCGGAAACCTCCTATCGAAGATGATGCCGGTCGTCATGGTGATCGGCATGGTCGGCATGATGGCCCTGATGTTCACCCAGGGCGGTGGTATCGCGTCGAACCCGATGAGCATGATGTTCCCGCTCATGATGATGTTCTCGATGGTGGGCATGTTCGCGGGCCAGGGCGGGGGGAAAGGCGCGAAGGCCGCTGAGGCGAACGAGGACCGCAAGGACTACCTGCGCTATTTGGACCAGGTCCGCAAGGATGTCGACGAAACCGCCTCCCAGCAGCGCGCTTCGGTGGAATGGAGTCATCCGGAACCGGCGCTGATCTGGATGTTGGCCGGTACCAGCCGCATGTGGGAGCGGCGCGCGGGGGACAAGGATTTCTGCCACGCCCGCATCGGCATCGGCGGTCAGCGTCTGGCTACCAGGCTCGTCGCCCCCGAGACCGGCCCGGTCGAGGAATTGGAGCCGATCGCCGCGGTGTCGTTGCGCCGGTTCGTGCGCGCCCATTCCACCGTGCCGGATCTGCCGACGGCTATCGCGGTCAAGGGTTTCGCGACCATCGCCCTCGACGGCGACCGGGTCGAGGCCCGCGACATGACACGCGCGATGTTGTTGCAGCTATGCATGTTCCAAGCGCCCGATCAGGTCCTGGTCGCCGTGGTGGCGGGGCCGGACACCGCGCGGGAATGGGAATGGACCAAATGGCTTCCGCACACCCAGCATCCGGACGCGCAGGACGGGATCGGCTCCCAGCGCATGTTCTTCGGCTCGATCCGCGAGGCGATGGCGAGCCTGCATCCGTTGCTCGCCAATCGCGTCCGCTACTCCCGTAACCAGCCCGCGAACGCCAATCTGGTCCATATCGTCATCGTGGTCGACGGCGGCCTGCTCGAGGCCGAAGACGATCAGCTGCGCGAATCCGGCTTCGAGGGTGTCACCATCATCGACCTCTGCGGCTACGCGCCGCGCCTGGCGGTGTCGCGCGGTATCAAGATGGTCATCGAGAACGGCGAGTGCATCGGCCGCGGCGCCACCGGCAATCAGGAGCGTTTCGCGCTCATCGACCGGATCAGCAGCCAGCAGGCCCAGCAGGTGGCGCGCAGGCTCGCACCGTATCGCGCGGCCACCCAGCGCAGCAGCGACGTCGAAACCGACGACAGCGAGGTGATCTCGACCTGGTCGCAGCTGATGAGCCTCGGCGATATCGGCACCTTCAACCCCGAGCACGCGTGGCGGCCCCGCTACGGCCGGGAGCGGCTGCGGGTGGCCTTCGGCGTCGGCGCGGACGGACTGCCCGTCGAACTCGATATCAAGGAAGCCGCCGAGAGCGGTATGGGCCCGCACGGTCTGTGCATCGGCGCGACCGGTTCCGGTAAATCGGAATTCCTGCGCACCCTGGTGCTGAGCCTGCTCGCCACGCACTCACCGGATCAGCTCAACCTCGTCCTCGTCGACTTCAAGGGCGGCGCGACCTTCCTCGGTCTCGACGGCGTGCCACACGTCGCCGCCGTCATCACCAACCTCGAAGAGGAAGCCGATCTCGTCGACCGTATGCGCGACGCGCTGGCCGGTGAGATGAACCGCCGCCAGGAAGTGCTGCGCCAAGCGGGCAATTTCGCCAACGTGTCCGAATACGAGAAGGCCCGCGCCGCGGGCGCGGATCTGGATCCGCTGCCCGCGCTGTTCGTCGTACTCGACGAATTCTCCGAACTGCTCACCCAGCACCCGGATTTCGCGGAGTTGTTCGTCATGATCGGCCGCCTCGGCCGGTCGCTGCACGTCCACCTGCTGCTCGCCTCCCAGCGCCTCGAAGAAGGCAAGCTGAAAGGTCTGGAGAGCCACCTCTCCTACCGCATCGGTCTGAAGACGTTCTCCGCCAACGAATCACGCCAGGTGCTCGGTGTGCCCGATGCCTACAACCTGCCCGGTATCCCCGGTGGCGGTTACCTCAAGTCGGATTCCGGTGAGATCCAGCGCTTCCAGGCGTCCTACGTCTCCGGCCCCTACGTCGGCGGCGGCTCGCAGCGCGAGGTCACCAGCGCGGGTATCGCCGGCGGCGAAATCGATGTCAGGGCCAGGCCCTTCACCGCCCACCACGTCGATTTCCGCGCCGTCGACCGGATTCCGCTGCCGCAGGAACCCGCTCACGAACCCGACGATCAGCATTCCGACGACGGCGACCAGATGTCCAACCTGAACATGCTGGTCTCCCGTATCCGAGGGCACGGCCGTCCCGCACACGAGATCTGGCTGCCGCCTCTCGACGAGGCGCCGACCCTGGATCAGCTCATCCCGCGTTCGGTCCTCACCGGTGAATACGCCTCGCCCGCGACCCTGCGCGCGCCCATCGGCCTGGTCGACCGTCCCTACGACCAGCGGCGCGATCCGCTCGTGGTCGACCTTTCCGGCTCACGCGGCAATATCGCGGTGGTCGGCGGTCCGCAGTCGGGTAAGTCGACCGCGCTGCGCACCCTGATTATGGCGATGGCCATGACCCACACCGCCGAGCAGGTGCAGTTCTACTGCCTGGACTTCGGTGGCGGCACGCTCGGCAGCCTCGAGGGACTGCCGCACGTCGGCTCGGTCGCCAGTCGCCTGGACGAGGACAAGGTCCGCCGCACGATCGCGGAGATGACCACCATCGTGCGTCAGCGCGAGGGACGTTTCCGTGCGCTCGGCATCGAATCGATGTCCGAGTTCCGGCGGCTGCGGTCCACGGACCCGTCGAGCAGTCCGGCGGCGGCGGGCACACACGACGATCCGTTCGGCGACGTATTCCTGGTGGTCGACGGATTCAGCTCGATCCGACAGGATTTCGAGCCGCTCGAACAGCCGATCATGAATCTCGCGGTGCAGGGTCTTTCCTACGGCGTGCACGTGGTGATCGCGCTGAACCGCTGGGCCGAGGCCCGTCCCGCCCTGAAGGATCAGATCGCCACCCGCATCGAGTTGCGACTCGGTGATCCGATGGATTCCGACCTGGGCCGCAAATTCGCGGCACTGGTTCCGCAGGGCCGCCCCGGCCGCGGTATGACACCGGACTGCCTGCACATGCTCACCGGCCTGCCGCGCATCGACGGCAGTTCCGACCCGACGAATCTGGGTCAGGCCGTCGCCGAAGCGGTATCGACCATCGCTCGCCTCACCCCCGGCCACGCCGCGCCCGCCGCCCGCATGCTGCCCGAAGTACTGCCCCGCGAACAATTGCTCCAGCACGTGGGCAACTGGCCCTCGCAGGTCGATCCGAACGTCAAGACCATGCGGATTCCGCTCGGTATCAACGAGTCCGAACTGGCCCCGGTCTTCATCGACTTCAACGAGAGCCCGCATTTCATCATCATCGGCGATACCGAATCCGGTAAGACCACCCTGCTGCGTTCGATCATCGACGGTATCGCGGCGTCGAACACCCCGAACCAGGCCAGGATCATCCTCGGCGACTACCGGCGCTCCATGCTCGGCCTCGTCCCCGACGGTTACCTCGCCGGATATGGTTCGACCGCGCCGCAGTTCACCCAGAACATGGCCGATCTGGCCGCCTACGTCAGCCAGCGCACCCCCGGCGCCGACGTCACCCCGCAACAACTGCGCGACCGATCCTGGTGGAGCGGTCCGGAGCTCTACGTCATCATCGACGACTACGATCTGGTCGCCACCTCGATGGGCAACCCGACATCGGTTCTGGTGGAACACCTTCCGCACGCCCGCGATCTCGGCTTCCACCTGATCATCGCGCGGCGTTCGGGCGGTTCGGCCAGGGCAATGTACGAAGCCACGATGGCGCGCATGAAGGATCTCGGTTCCGCGGGTCTGATCATGAGCTGCAACAAGGACGAGGGCGTGCTGATGGGCACCGTGCGCCCGAGCCCGCTGCCGCCGGGCCGCGGTCATTTCATCACCCGTAACGCGCAGGAACTGATCCAGCTCGCCTGGATGCCGGCGGCGGAGTGATGTCGACCGTCGAGTTGGTCATGACCGACACCAGGGTCTGGGCCGTCGGCCCCGCCACCCATTGGGAGGTGCCGCCGTCGGTGGTGCTGGGCAGCAACGGAAATCTGGTGGTGGGGGAGTCTCTGACCCCTCCCACCCAGGTCAGCTCCGCCGTCCAGTTCGTCCCCGCGGAGCGGATCGCGCTGCTGCCCCGCGTGCCCACCGTCGTCGAATCCATGGCCGCGGTGGTCGACGCGGTCTTCGAGAATCTCGGCGTCGCCTCGCCCGCCGAACGTGTCACCGTGGTCTGCCCGACCGAATGGGGCGAGCGCAGGCGTTCGGTGGTCGACGCCGCCGTCCGCCGCTTCACCGCCGAGGTGGCATTCGAGGAAATGGCCATTCGTTCGGTAACCACCGACCTCTCGGCCGCCCGCGCCGCGCGCAGCGTGGTCCTGGAATTCGGCGCGATCACCACCACCGCGTCCACGGTGACACCCGGCCTGCACGGTCCCCAGCTCGAATCCTGCGAATTCGAACCGGATCTCGCGGTCACCGACCTCGGTGCCGACCCGCGCGCCGCCCTCGCCCTGTCGTCGCTGCTCGGCACACTCCTGGATGGCCGACAGGTCGATATCGTTCGAGTAGTGGGCGTTTCGACTCCCGCGCAACTCGAAGCGATCCGGTCCTCGGTGCAAGAGGTATGCGGGCCCGCCGCCGAGGTACGCCCGGTGACCGGTGCCGATCTGGTGCGCTCCGCACAGCCGCAACCCCAATACCGCCCCGCCCCCGCGTTTCCCGCGAACGAATGGCTGCAACCGCTGCGCGAACGCGCAGCCGCGCAACAGGATCCGAAACAGCGCCGGACGATGTACATCCTCGGCGCCGTCGCGACCGTCGTCGTGATCGCCGCCGCGGCGATCGGCGCGGTCGTCGCACTCGGTGGCTCCGACGACGACGCGACGGCAGCACCCCCGCCCACCAGCACCGTGACGGCCCTCGCCCCGTCCACGCC
>NZ_JAFMPL010000011.1:0-134663 GCF_019038455.1 Nocardia noduli | reverse complement strand
CATTCCCACGGGGCCGGGCTGACCGACGGGGGTGACCGCCCGTCGCGCCGCCGCCGCGAAATCGGTGCAGCTGGCGAATCTGTCGTCGGGGCGTTTGGCCATCGCGCGCGCGAGCACGGTGTCGAGGGCGGGGGGAATTCCCGGGCGCAACGGTCGCAGCGAGGGCACCTGACCGTAGAGGTGGCCGTTCATCACCGAGGCGGGGCTGGTCCCGTTGAACGGCGCGGTGCCGGTGAGCATCCAGAACAGGGTGCAGGCCAGCGAGTACTGGTCGGCGCGGTGGTCGAGCGATTGTCCGCTCAACTGTTCGGGGGCGGCGTAGGCGAGGGTGGCGGTGATGGTGCCCGCGGATCCGAGGGTGGTGTCGCTGTCACGCATACCGGCGATGCCGAAATCGGTGAGCAGCACCCGTTCCGGCTGCCCGATGGGCGCCTTGGCCAACAGGATGTTGGCCGGTTTCACGTCGCGGTGCAGCACCCCGTTGGCGTGCGCGAAATCGAGCGCGGCGCCGGTCTCGCCGATGATCTGCACGGCGCGAGCGGGCGCGAGCACGTTCACATCGACGCTGGCCGCATCGGACCCGGCCACGAACTGCATGGAGATCCAGAGCTGGTCCTCTTCCGCGCCCCGGTCGTACACGGTGACGATATTCGGATGGTCCAACTGCGCGACCAGGTCGGCCTCGCGCTCGAATCTGCCACGCATCTCGGCGTCACCGTAGAGATCGCGTTCGAGCAGTTTCAGTGCGGTCAGTCGCGGCAACCGCGGATGCTGAGCCAGATACACGGTGCCCATGCCGCCCTGACCGAGCACACGCTTGATCACATATCCGGCGAAGGTCTCGCCAGTGCGCAACACGGTCTGAATCACCCCCCTCGTAGGGTCGAGCACGTGGATCCTAACGATGTATCTCTTCGGACCACGCGGGCGCAACATCCCATTATTCACCGGCACGGCCGCGAACATCGACTGTCGGCGAGCTGTCGGTGCCAGTCATTAGGCTGAACCCATGCGCATTGGAGCACACGTACGGCTCGACGGCGACCCGATCGGCTTCGGTGAGAAACTCGGTGCCGAGGTCATCCAGTTGTTCGTCGTCGATCCGCAGAGCTGGGACAAGCCCACGCCGCATCCGCGAACCGAGGAGATCCTGGCCAGTCCCATCGATGTGGTGGTGCACTCGTCGTATCAGATCAACGTCGCCAGCCTGAACAACCGGCTGCGGATGCCCTCGCGCAACGCGGTCGCCCAGCAGGCGAAGGCCGCCGCCGAGCTCGGCGCCTTCGGCCTGGTGGTGCACGGCGGTCACGTCCGTTCCGACGCCGAGATCGAGGACGGGATCGTCAACTGGCGCAAGCTGTTCGAACGTCAACAGGACAAGGGCGGTTTCGCCGTGCCGATCCTGATCGAGAACACCGCGGGCGGTAACCACGCGATGGCGCGGCATTTCGACTCGATCGGCAGGCTCTGGGACGCGGTCGGCGATTTCGGCGCCGGGTTCTGTCTCGACACCTGTCACGCCTGGGCCGGCGGGGAGGAATTGGTCGGCGTCGTCGAACGGATCAAGGCCATCACCGGCCGGATCGATCTGGTGCACCTGAACTCCTCGCGTGACGAATTCAACTCCGGCGCGGATCGGCACGCCAATTTCGCCGACGGCACCATCGACCCGGAACTACTGGCCGAGGTGTGCCGGACCGCCGACGCGCCGGTGATCCTGGAGACCCCCGCCGAAGGGGTCGCCGACGATCTGGCCTACCTGCGCGAACACCTGGGCTGACCGGTCCACTCGGTCGGCGGCCCGGCGTCGCCGGTTGCGATCAGCGCGACGACAAACCTGGTCCGGGCGCTGTCACGGTGATGTGCTCGACGTCGTACCCACCCGACTTCGAGCAGCGAAGGTGATCACATGACGGTCGACTACGCCACCCCCCGCACCGCGACGGTGTCCAAACTCGGCTCCCGCATCGGCGCCAGGGTCGACGGTGTCCGGCTCGGCGCCGATCTGGACGCCACCACCGTCGAGGTGATCCGTGCCGCGCTGCTCGAGCACAAGGTGATCTTCTTCCGCGGCCAGGATCATCTGACCGAGGACGGCCAGTACGAATTCGCGCAGTTGCTCGGCACCCCGACCACCCCGCATCCCACGGTCACCTCCAAGGGCGTGAAAAGTCTGGCGATCGATTCCGAGAGCGGCCGTGCCAACAGCTGGCACACCGATGTCACCTTCGTCGACCGGATCCCGAAGGCGTCGATCCTGCGGGCGGTGCACCTACCGCCCTACGGTGGCTCGACGACGTGGGCCTCCACCGTCGCGGCCTACGAGTCGCTGCCCGAGCCGCTGAAGTTGCTCGCCGAGAATCTGCGCGCGGTGCACACCAACGTCTACGACTACGCCGCCTCGCACAACACGATCAGGAACAATCCGAATTCGACCGCATACCGCGCCGAATTCGAGTCGACCTATTACGAGACCGAACACCCGGTGGTGCGGGTCCATCCGGAGACCGGCGAGAAGTCGCTGCTGGTCGGTCATTTCGTCAAGCATTTCGTGGGTCTGTCCTCGCCGGAGTCGCAGGCGCTGTTCCGCCTGTTCCAGGATCGGGTGACCCGGCTGGAGAACACCACCCGCTGGGATTGGCAGCTGGGCGATGTCGCGATCTGGGACAACCGCGCCACCCAGCACTACGCGATCGACGACTACGACGACGCGCCGCGCCGCCTGACCCGCATCACGCTGGCGGGCGATGTCCCGGTCGGTGTCGACGGCAGGCGCAGCACCGTCGTCGCGGGCGACGCCGAGCACTACTCGATCGTCGAGGACGTCACCGAGGCCGCCTGACCCAGCGGGGCCCGACCGGGCCCTCACCCCCGGTCGGGCCCCGCCCCGGCGATGAGGGGCGGCACGGCGGTCGGACGCCGTGCCGTCGGACGAGGTGCGCGGCGCCGACCGGTGGTCGATAGTCCACACTGGTTGCCATGAGTATTCGGCCGTTGGACGGCGTTCGCGTCCTCGAGCTCGGCAATTACATCGCGGCGCCGACCGCCGGACGCATTCTCGGCGATTTCGGCGCCGAGGTGATCAAGGTCGAGCGGCCCGGGGTGGGTGACGAGTTGCGCAATTGGCGGCTCTACGGCGGTGACACCTCGATGCTGTTCCGCACCGTCAACAGGAACAAGAAGTCGATCACGCTGGATCTGCGCACCGAACAGGGCCGCGAGATCGTGCTCGACCTCATCCGGCATTCGGATGTGCTGCTCGAGAATTTCCGTCCCGGCATGCTGGAGAAGTGGGGCTTGGGCCCCGAGGTCCTCGATGCCGTCAATCCCGATCTCGTTATCACCCGCATCTCCGCCTACGGGCAGACCGGTCCGATGGCCGAACGCCCGGGGTTCGCCGCGGTCGCCGAGGCGGTCGGCGGCCTGCGTGAACTCGTCGGCGATCCGGACCGTCCGCCGGTGCGCGTCGGGGTGTCGATCGGCGACTCGATCGCGGGCATCTACGCGGCATTCGGCACGGTCATGGCGCTGTTCCGGCGTGAGCGGGTCGGCGCGGGTTCGGTGGCGCTGTCCGAGCGCGTCATCGATGTCGCGCTGAACGAGGCCATCCTGTCGGTGATGGAATCGCTGGTGCCGGACTATCTCGCCTACGGCATCAACCGGGAACGGGTCGGCGGCCGGATGGAAGGCATCGCCCCGAGTAACGCCTATCCGTGCGCGGACGGGGTCAGCATCATCATCGGCGGCAACGGCGACGCCATCTTCCAGCGCTACATGGCGGTGATCGAACGCCCGGATCTGGCCGCCGATCCCGAACTCCAGGACAACGCGGGCCGCTGGCGTCACCGGGAGCGGCTCGACGCGTCGATCGCCGAATGGACGATCCGCCACACCAGGGACGAGGCGTTGACGATTCTGGAGGGGGCCGCCATTCCCTGCGGTCCGATCTACACCGCCGCCGATATCGTCGCCGACGAGCAGTATCTGGCCCGCGACATGATCCAGCCGTTCGCGGTCGACGTCGGCGAACCCGAACCCAAGACCGTCGGATTCCCCGGCATCGTGCCCGTCATCGGCGGGAAATCGCTTCCCATCCGCAACGTCGGCCCCGATCTCGGCGAGCACACCCGCGAGGTGCTCACCGAACTCCTCGGCCGCAGCGCCGCCGAGGTCGACGCGATGGGGATCTCGTGAGCAGGCCGGGTCCCGAGCGTCGTCGTCCGATGGGTCGGGGTCGTTGGGAGACGCGCGCGCCCGCGCCGCGCAGGCCGACCGTGCATCCGAATCCGGCGGGAATCAACCGGAAGGCCTGGGCGGGCGTCATGTGCGTGCCGAACCGGACGCGCGAGGAGAAGTGATGAAGGCGACCGAATCCGTTCTGCGCGACGTGACCCTGCGTGACGGTCTGCAACTCACCGGGAAGGTGCTGCCGGTCGAACACAAGGTGCGCATCGTCCGGAAGCTGCTCGCGCTCGGCGTGCCCGCGCTCGAGATCGGTTCCATGGCGCGGCCCGATCTGGTGCCGCCGATGGCCAACACCATGGATCTCATCGCCGAGCTCACCCCCGAGGAATTGCGGCGGTGCTGGGTCTGGGTGGCGACGCCGCGCCATATCGAGAAGGCCGCGGCGGCGGGCGTGCGCAATTTCCAGTACTGCTTCTCCGCCTCGGATTCGCACAACAGGGCCAATATCGGACGCAGCACGGAGGACAGCGTCGCCGCCATGCCCGACGCGGTACGTCTGACCCAGGAGGCGGGCGGCGAGATCCAGCTCTGTCTGGCGACCAGTTTCACCTGTCCCTTCGAGGGGCCGGTCGATCCGGAGCGGGTACTCGCCATCGCCGCGGATCCCCGCACCGACGGCGCTGCCGACATCGTGATCGCCGACACCCTCGGCCAGGCGCATCCGGCTCAGGTGACGGAGCTGATCTCCGCGGTGGCGACGCGAACTCCGCGGCGCCGCATCGTCTTCCACGGCCACGACACCTGGGGTATGGGGGTGGCGAACACGCTGGCCGCGCTCGCGGCGGGAGCGACCATGGTCGACGGTTCGCTCGGCGGTCTCGGCGGCTGTCCGTTCGCACCGGGAGCCAGCGGCAACACCTCGACCGAGGACATCCTCTTCGCCACCAGACCCGCCTGGTTCACCCCGGCCACGCTGGCCGGTCTGGTCGAGCTGACCGAGGAACTGCTGGGCGATCTCGGCGAGCCCAATCGTTCGCGGGCCGCGCAGGGGGCGCGTTCGAAGGCCGAGGCCTTCGAATGGGTGGCGCATCGGGCGTCGGCCTGATCCGCCGCGCGGAAATCCTTCAGTCGCCGGGCTTCCCCTGGTCGGCGCGCAACTTGAGCAGGACCAGTCCGGACGTACAGGCCAGGATCAAGCCCGCGACGGTGATCTCCACGTGCAGCCCGGCGATGCCGAGTACGGCCCCGACGAGGCCCGCGACGAAGAAAACCCATCCGAGGATCCGGAAAAGGACCCTGGGCACGGTGCGCACCGGCTGTGCCGACTCACCGTGTGCCGACCCGCTGTGTGCCGACTCACTCTGTGTCGACTCGTCGTGCCGCTCCGATGCCGGGGCCTGCGCCTCGTCGGCTTCGGGCGCGGAGCGCAACGGCGTTGTCGAGTATGCTCCCATCACCACTCCTCGATGACGCCGACAAGAGTATTGCCATCGCGCGGCTCGAGCGGCGCGTCTCTCATCTGATACAGGCGTCTCACGCGTAACTTCGATCACAACGCTACGACCCGCACTGGCCGATATGGTGCGACACGTGTCCACGACACGCCGGTGAGACCAATTCGATATTTGAATCACCAATGTTTAAAACCGGTGGTCGCGGACCCGCCGACCGGTGTCCCATCTGGCTTGGTCGATCGACCTGGTTTATGGTGAGCCCACTCGAAAACACACGAGGAGAGACCCCGATGGTGAGCAGCAGGGCCAAGATCGCCGGTCCGGCGATCGCAGTCGGCGCCGTATCGCTCGGCCTGGTTCTCATCGGCGCCTGCGGTGTCGGACACCACGACATCTACGTGCCGCCGCCGCCGCTCGAACTCGGTCCGGCCGCCGCGGTGGCGACCATGCGCGACGGTTCGAGCGTCACGGTCCCCAAGGTGATCATCCCGCCGTCCCCGACCTGGCAGATGGCGCCCGCGGGCCCGCCGCGCAGGCCCGCCGGATACACCCCGCCTTCGTCGACTTCGCCGGGCGCCGAACCGGACTCGGCGACCGAGTCACCCGAATCCTCCACCCGGCCGGGACGGACGTCCCCCACGCGCACGACGACGCCACCCGCCACCCGGGGTTCGGATACCGAAGAGACCCCGACGACGACCCGAACCCGCACGCAGACGGCCGATCCGACCACCGTCGAGGAATCCGTGCCGACGACCCGCGCGCAGACGAGTACCGAGGAAGCCGCGGCCCTGGAGGAAACGCGCACCGAGGATTCGAGCGCCCCGCAACCCGGTGTGGGAGAACCGATCGTCATCGAACCGACGAACGCGGGCGCCACCACGGAATCTCCCATCGCGCCGATCCCGGAATCGCCCATCGCGCAACCGCAGGCGATCGAATCACCGATCGAGCAGTCACCGATCGCGCTGTCGTCCACCGCGGACGCATCGGTGGCACCGGCACCTGTGGAGCAGACACCTGTCGCGCAGACTGTGGAGCAGTCCCCCGCGACGCAAACGTCTGTCGCGCAGACACCTACGGTGCCCACGTCGACAGCGCGGTCCCCCCTCGCGGAATCGACGACCACCACCGAGGACGCGACCACGATCGTCGCGGGCCCGCTCGTCTCCGCCGACCCGACCACCACGCCACGATGAACGCCGATCGAGCGCCCCGAGCATCCGAATAACCCCGGACTCGAGCGCCACTCGATCCGCGCCGACCTTCGGAACACGAAAAAGCCGGATGGTCGGTGCGAGTAGCGAATCCCGCACCGGCCATCCGGCCACCGTCGCAGCCGACCTACAACTCCGGCAGTTCGTAATCCCCGACCCGCGCGGTGAGCACCGACAGATGCTCGAGCGAGCCGCCGAGGGTGCGCTCGATCGCGGTCAGCCTGGCGACGTAGTGGCCAACCGGATATTCCGCGGTGACGCCGATACCGCCGTGCATCTGGATCGCCTCCTGCCCGACATGCCTGGCCGAACGACTGATCTGCAACCGGGCCCGCGAGCCGACGACCGGATCGACCGAGCCGTCCGCCAGCGACGCCGTGGCGTACAGGCTCATACTGCGCGCCAGTTCCAGCGAGACGTACATGTTCGCCGCCCGCTGGGTCAGCGTCTGGAATTTCGACAGCGTGACACCGAACTGCTTGCGAGCCTTGAGATAATCGGTGGTCAGCCGCAGCGCCTCCTCCATCGCGCCGATGGATTCGGCGCACAGCAGCGCCTGCGCGTGGGTCAGCGCCGACAGCACCGTGTCGGCGGCGTCCTGCGCGTCACCCAGCAGTTCGCCGGGCGCGTTGTCCAGTTCGATCTGGGCGCCGCGCGATCCGTCCACTGTGCTGTAGGTCTTGCGGACCACGCCGGTGGCATCGGGCGCGACCAGGAACAGTCCGACACCGCCGCCCGGCAGCGCCGCGCTGACGACGAGTTCGTCGGCGGCGTCACCGTGCGAGACCGGATTCTTCACACCGGTCAGCGTGTACGAATCACCCTGCGCGGTGGCCGTGGTGCCCAGTTCCACCGACGGCCACCGCTTACCCGGTTCGGCATGGGCGAAGGCGAGCAGTCTGGTCCCGCCCGCGATCTCGGGCAGGATGCGTCCGCGCTGCTCGGCACTGCCCGCGAGGGCGACCAGGGCGCCGGGCACGTAGACCGCGTCCACGATCGGCTCGGGAGCCAGCCTGCGGCCGACCTCCTGCAACACGACCATGGTCTCGACCGGGCCCGCGCCGACGCCGCCGTCTTCCTCGGAGAAGGGCAGGCCGAGGACGCCGAGTTCGGCGAGCTGATTCCAGACGTCGCGACTCCAACCGAGTTCGGTATCGGTCACCTTGAGCCGGGTCTCCGGATCGTAGGCGCGGGCGAGCAGGTCGCGGACGGTGTCACGCAGCATGACCTGTTCATCGGTGAGTTCGAAATCCATGATGGCCCCTCACAATCCGAGGATCGTGGAGGCGATGATGGTGCGCTGCACCTCGCTCGAACCTCCGTAGATGGTTGTCTTGCGGTAGTTCAGGTAGCCGGGACCGGTGCGCTGGGCCCAGGCGGGTGAGGCGATATCGTCCGCGCCGACCGGAATCGCGTCCGGTCCCGCGATGTCGAGCAGCAGTTCGGTGGCGGCCTGCTGCAATTCCGAACCGCGCATCTTCAGCACCGACGACACCGGATTCGGTTTGCCGTCCTCGGAGTTGGACACCACGCGCAACTGGGTGAGTTCGAGCGCGAGCAGTTCGTTCTCCAGTTCGGCGACCCGCGCCGCGAACAGCGGGTCCTCCAGCAGGGTTCCGGCCCCGGCACCGGTCTGACGCGCGTATTCCTTCGCGACACCGAGTTTGACCTTGGTCCGTCCGACGCCCGTGATGCCGGTGCGCTCGTTGCCGAGCAGGAATTTGGCGTAGGTCCAGCCCATGTTCTCCTCGCCGACCAGCTGATCGGCGGGAACGCGGACATTCTCGAAGAAGACTTCGTTGACCTCGTATCCGCCGTCGATCAGCTTGATCGGGCGGATGGTGACGCCGGGGCTCTTCACGTCGAAGAGCAGGAAGGAGATGCCCGCCTGCTTCTTGGGCGCGTTCGGATCCGTGCGTACGAGACAGAAGATCCAATCCGCGTACTGGGCCAGGGTCGTCCAGATCTTCTGGCCGTTGACGATGTAGGAATCGCCGTCGCGTACCGCGGTGGTGCGCAGTGCGGCGAGGTCGGAACCCGCGTCGGGTTCGGAGAAGCCCTGGCACCACCAGATGTCCATGGCGGCGGTGGGCGGCAGGAACCGCTCTTTGATCTCCTGGGAACCGAAATGCGCGATGACCGGGCCGACCATCTGTGCGTTGAAGGTCAGCGGCTCGGGAACCGAGGCCAGCTGCATCTCGTCCTGCCAGATGTGGCGCTGGATCGGCGTCCAGTCCTTGCCGCCCCACTCGACCGGCCAGTTCGGCACGGCGAGCCCGTGGTCGTTGAGGATCTTGTGTGAGGTGACGACTTGCTCGCGGGACAGCTCCTTACCGTATTTCACACGCTCGCGGATCTCGGAGGGAATCTCGGAGCGATAGAACTGGCGCAGTTCGTCGCGGAAGGCGACCTCGTCGGGGGACAGGGATATTTTCATACATAGCTCCCATGGTGTCTCGTACGTCCGAGTGAAACCCTACCTCTCGGTAGTCTCCCGCTGACTCCGGGATCACACCAGGCAAACACGCAAACACGGGCAACCACCGGGCGACCACGACGGCTACCCGGGCGCACTCCACGGCGAACTGGTAACTTGCTGCAGGTGGGGCTGGGAAAAACCCACGCGTTCAGCAGTCAAAAGGGAGTTGTGTAGTGAACGGCAGAACCTTCGCGCGCGCGGCCACGGCAGTGACATCACTCGGCATCGGTGCGGTTCTGACCCTCGGCAGCGCGTCCGCCGAACCGGCGTCACCGGTCGATACCGCGCTCACCGACCTCACCGTGCGGGCGGGAGAGGACATCTCCGCGCAGGCGGGCGTCGGAGCGCTGAAGGAGTACACCTCACTGCTCGACCTGCCCCAATTGCGTCACGTGGCGGCCAGTTTCATTCCCTTCGCCTACGCCGCCCCCACCTTCGGCTGTGGCAGCCACGGGCCGATCACCACCATCATCGCGGCGGCGACCACCGAGGGCCCCAATCGCAACCAGGGCGTGAGCCCCGATCCCGGCACCCTGCGCTTCAGCGCCTCGCCCGCGCATACGGGCGCTCCGCTGAATTCGGGCCTCGTGGTGGCCTGGGTCAATATCAACAACGGCCGCAGCGGCCTGGACACACTCGACGACCGCACCGAGGTCGGACTGCCCACGCTGTCCAAGACCATCGATTCCGGTCCCGGCACCGTGCTGGCCTCGATGTGGGGTGTCATCAACTATCCGTTCGCGAACTGCGTGATGACGCCGACCGTCGGCACCTTCGTGGTCCCCGACCTGCCCGCCGCCGCACCGGCGGAAGCGGCCCCCGCCCCGGAATCCGCAGCGGCCCCGACCACGCCGAGCCTCCCGCCGGTACCGCAGGCGGGACCCGGCACCGGTTCACCGGCCCCCGCCGACGTTCCCACACCGGCCCCCGCGGCGCCCGCTCCGGCTCCGGTTCCCGCGCCCGCCGCACCGCAGCCTCCCGCGGGCGCGGCGGTTCAGGGCGAAGTTCCTTCCGGCAGCTGAGGTCTCGTCCCACTACCGTGCTGGACGCCGATGACGTGCGCCGGATCGCGCTCTCCTTTCCCGAGAGCGCGGAAAAGGAGCGCTGGGATCATCCGACCTTCGACGTGGCGGGCAAGATGTTCGCCACCGTGCCCGACGATCAGACCTCGTTCGCGGTGCGCTGTCCGAAACCCGACCGGGACGAGTTGATCGCGGCCGAGCCGGACAAATTCTGGGTGCCCACCCACGAGGCATCCTCCTCGTGGGTACGTGCGCGATTGTCGGCGCTCGAGGATGCCGGGGAATTGCGCGACATCCTGTTCGACTCCTGGCGGCAAGCGGCCCCGAGTCGTCTCCTCGACGACGCCTGAGCCCTGTATCGGGCGATTACCTGTCCGGACCGCGCCCGAGACAAGCCCGTCGTCAAGGCCGCGTGTCGGCCCACGCCTCCTCGGTGACGTAATGCCAGCGATATTCGGGTAACTCGACAACGGCGGGCGCGCAGGTCGCGCCGAAGTCGGCCGGGCCGCGCACTTCGGCCTCGCGCAGCGCCGAACCGACCGCGCAGCACACTTCCAGCGTGAAGCGGCGGCGACCCGACGGGGAGAGCGCCTGGATCGTGGTGACGATCATCCGCAGCGTTCCCAGCACCGATTCCCCTGCGGTGCAACGGTTTCGGCGACTCGCGGTCACGGTTTCACCTCGATCGGCTCGACAGCGGCCTCGGCGACAGGCTCGACAGCGGGCTCGACCGAGCGTGCCGCCACGGTCGCCGGACGCAGGGCGAGCGCGACGACACCGGCCGCCAGGCCCGCTCCGATACCGAACAGGAAGGCGCGGTCCGAGGCCGCCAACGCGTCCGCCAGGGTGGTGGAGGTACCGATGACGGCGATCAGCACCGCGGTGCCGAGTACCGCGCCGAACTGCCGGAAGGCCGCGACGACGGCGCTGGCCGAGCCGTAGCGGGCGGCGGGAACATCGGTGACGGCCGCCGCGCCCAGAGCCGGGAACGCCAGGCCGATTCCGATACCGACCAGACACTGTCCGGGCAGCCAGGTGCCGAGGAAATCCGGTTCCGCACCCGCTCCGCGCAACCACAGCAGGCCGGTCGCGTAGATCAGCGCGCCGGGGACGATCACCGCGCGATGTCCGAAACGGTCGGCGAGCCTGCCCGCCGGAACGGCGACGACGGTGGTGAGCAAGGGGCCCGGCAGCACCGCGAGACCGGCCGTCAGCACGCTGTACTGCCAGACCCCGGTGAGAAAGAGAATGTTGCCGAGGATCATCGAGAAGAAGCCCATCGCGAACAGCAGCGTGCCGAGATTGCCGAGAACGAAACTCGGAATGCGGGCGAGCGCCGGTTCCACGAGAGAGTGCGGATGGGTCGCGCAGCGACGGACCAGCCAGGCCACCAGAATCGCCGCGACGACCAAACAGGCGACGGTGCCGGGACTGCCCCATCCCCAGTTGTGCCCCTCGATGATGGCGAGGGCGAGCAGTCCGAGTCCGATCGCGGCCAGCAGTGCCCCGAGCAGATCGGGAAGTCCGCTCTCGGTGCCGCGCGGGGTATCGCGCAACGCGGCCCGGCCCGCCGCGAGGATGAGGAGTCCGACGGGGACGTTGACGAGGAAGATCCAGCGCCAGTCGCCGAATTCGATGAGCAGCCCGCCCAGCGGCGGACCGGCGCCCGCGGCGAGCGCGGCGGCCGCGCCCCAGATCCCGACGGCGGCGGCGCGGCGCTCCAGCGGGAATTCGGGCAACAGCAACGCCATCGACACCGGGGTGATGATCGCCGCCGCGACGCCCTGCATCGCGCGGGCCCCGACGAGGAATTCCCAGGTCGGGGCGAACGCGCAGGCGATCGAGGTGAGCACGAAAAGTGCTGTGCCCCAAAGTAATAATGGCTTGTGGCCGAATCGGTCACCCAGTCCGCCCGCCGGGACGAGCAGTGCCGCCATGGCGATGAAGTAGGCGTCCAGTACCCAGCTCAGTTCGGCGCGGTCGGCGTCGGGGAACGAGGCGGCGATATCGGGGAAGCTGACATTGACGATCGAAGTGTCGAGGAAGGCGAGGAACGCGCTGCCGCAGATAGCCAGAAGCGCCAGAGCGCGTCGTTGCAACATGCAACTAGAAGCTAGGCGACGTAGTTGCGTTTTGCAACGGGGTATTCTGGCGTGGATGAAACACGATGATCTGCTGGGCAGTAACTGCGCCATCGAACGTTCGAGCGCGGTACTGGGTGAACGCTGGGTGATCGCGATCCTGCGCGCGGCCTATTTCCGGGCCCGCACCTTCGAGGACTATCAGCGCCGAACCGGCATCGCGCGCAATATCCTCACCGATCGACTCAACCGCCTGGTCGACTTCGGCATCATGGAACGGCGCGAATACGCCTCGGGTCCGCAGCGCAGCCTGCACGAATACCGACTGACTCCGGCGGGAATCGAGCTCTATCCGGTGATCGCCGCCATCCTCGCGTGGGGCGAGAAGCACACCGGACTCGTCAACGGCGCGCCGACACAGCTGCGGCATCGCGGATGCGGAGAGATAACCCACGCCAAGGTCGTCTGCGAATGCTGCGGCGAAGAACTCCTGCCGAGCGATGTCGAGGTCGGTCCCGGACCGGGGGCGAACGCGCCCGCGCCGCCCTGGCGACCGCTATCCGAACGAACGGACCCGATCGAACCGGACCCGATCGGACACTGACGCCGAACCGGGCGGTCCGCCGACCCGGATCAGCGAGCGAGCCGGACGCGCAGCACGGTGCCGACCTCGGTGCCGACGAACAGTTCGTCGCGCTGCCCCGGCACGGCGACCACCGACGTCATCGGCTGGCCGGTCAGCACCGTGCAGACCGCTCCCCCGCTCGGATCGACCCGGACGAGTTTGCCCGACAACGTGGTCACATACAGGATTCCCGTGTCGTCGATCAGCAGATCGTCGGCGAAATCGGGGATGCCCGCCACGCCGGTGGTGAGGTCGGCGAGCACGGCCCTGCGCTCGGGGGCGTCGATCGCGATGCCGACGACCTGCCCCAGCGCGCTGCCGTTCGCCGTCAGGTAGATCGTGCGGTCGCGGATCACGATGCCATTGGCACCTGAACCGCCACCCGAACCCGCCGCCCGCGCGGTCCATTCGGCATCGATCGTGCCGTCCGGGCGGACCTTGATCACACCCGCGTTCGTGGCGGCGATGTAGAGGGCCCCGTCCGGCCCGAATGCCGCGCCGTTGGGCATCGAGGCCAAACCGTCGACGAAGACCTCGGGACGCGGCTGCGCGGCCCTGGGATCGAACCGGACCACGCCGCCGGGACGTATCGCGCTGGTCGGCGCGTCCCCGTAGACCACGTAGAGCAGTCCGTCGGGTCCGAGCCGCAGCGCGCCGGGGAATTCGACCGGCACCGTCGCGGTCAGCGCGCCGGTGCGGTCGTAGCGCTGGACGGCGTTGCGATACAGGCGCGCGACCCAGAGATTGCCGTCGGCGTCGAAGGTGACGTTCTCCGACCAGTCCAGAATCGGCACCTGAGCTGGGAGCACAGGGGTCGCCACGGCGGGCGCGCAACCGGCCACCGGGTCCGCCGAGGCGGTCGGCGCACCGGAAAGGCAGGTCACGGCGAGTGCGGCGAGGACAGGACGGGCCCAGCGAACGCGACTGCGATGCCGTTTCACGAACACGTCGATCCTCCTGGCTGCCGGGCGAATCCGCGCAGTCTAGTCGTATCCACGTAATTTGTGTGAAGTACCCTGATACGCAAAAGTTTTGGCACTATCTTTTCATGCTTTTCTTCGACGGCGCGCGTGGCCGGATGCACTATCGGCGGTGGCCGGTCGAAAACAACGTCGCGGTGGTGGTTCTCCTGCCCGGCCTGGGCCAGCACAGCGGCCATTATCACCGGCTCGCGAGGACCCTCAGAACGATCGATGTCGAGATGTGGGCACTCGATACCGCAGGTCACGGACTCAGCGAGGGCGATCCCGAACATCCGGGCACGTTGGCCGAACTGGTGGCGGACGCGACGAAACTGGTCGAATTGACACGCGTGGAACTTCCACACACACCGATGGTGCTGATGGGCCATTCGCTCGGCGCGGTCACCGCGCTCGGCATGCTCGGCGCGGCCGTTCCCGATGTCGGCTCGGAGGCCGATCTGTCCGCCGTCGAGGCCAACGTGCCGGTGACGCCGAGTCTGCCCGTCGAGGACCTGACCGGTCTGGTGCTGTCCGGCGTGCCGAAGCGCGCGCTCGGCGGCGGTGTTCCCGGCGCGCTCGGCACCCCGCTGCCCGCACGCCTTCCCGTGCTCGCCGTGCACGGGATGGAGGACCGTCGGGCGCCGATCGATGCGATGAGGGTATGGACTGCGCGCCACGAAACGGTAAATTTGCGTGAGTACGCCGACGCCGGACACGACCTGCTGCACGAGCCGGGGCACGCTCGGGTCGCCGGGGATATCGCGCAGTGGCTCCGAAACGCGGTGGTGGGGCTGGCTCGGCAACGCTGAGCCGGGCGGCGGGCCGATCGGGCCGCCGCCACGGCACGACGAGGAAGGGGGACCGCGATGCGATCGGATGTCACGGCTCTGAACAGGGCGGTCGACGAGGGACAGTTGTGGATCGACGGGGTGCTCGTCGCCGACGGCGCCCACGATCGCTGCGCCCGCAGGTACGAGCAGCTGGCCGACGAGGTCGATGCTCAGATCCGAGTGCTGAGCGAGGCGACCTCGCTGCCCGGATTCGGCGGTTTCGCCTCGGGCGCCGCCTTGCGCAGCGGTTTCGAGGGCAAAGCGGACGACGCGGTGGTCCGGCTGCGCGAGTACGCCGACGCCGCGCGGGCTCTCGCGCAGACCTTCCGGGCCGCGGCCGCGGCCTACACCCGTTCCGATGACGAGCTGGCGAGCGCGGTCGGCCGGATCGACCCGACGGGAGCGATCCGTGCGTGAACTCCCGACGAACGCCGAACGCGGGGAGCACACCCGCCACGACCCCGAATACGCCCCGAATGTCGAGATATTCGACAACCTGACCCATCGCCGGATCCACGCGGGAGTGCAACTGCTCGACCCCGCCGCACTCAGCGCGGGACAGCAGGCATGGCAGGGATCCGCCACCGGTGTCGCGGACGCGGTGTCGCAGGCGCACACCGAGATTCGCGCGCTCATCGCCGACGGTTGGCGCGGGGGCGCGGCGCGGACCGCCGCCGAGGCGGTCCGGTCCTTCGAACAGCACGGCCAGCAGCTCGCCGATGTGATGTCGGTGGTGGCGCAACGTCTCGGACACGCCGGTGACGCCGCGGAGACATTGCGCGGCGCGGTGGGAGCGCCGACCGCCGACACACCGGATCTGTCTGCCGCACTGCTGGATCCGAGTCAGGCGACCGCCAACAGCGCCACGCAGAAAGCCGCCGAACACGAACGCGGCGACGTGGTGCGAGCGATGGACAGCGTCTACACGAACGCGTTCATCCGGTCCGGGACCGATGTTCCCGCCTTCCCCGATGCGACACCGTCGGATTCACAGCGGATTTCGGGCACGGCGACCACGGCGGCCGCACCGACGACTCCCGCACATGTCGCGAGTGTCCCTGTGAACCAACCGGTTTCGGATGTCGGCGTGGCGGCTCCCGCGACGGCGGTTCCCGAGGAGACCTCGTCACGGACCGAACCCGTTGCGGCGCAGGCCACGACGGCGCAGGCAGTCACCGTTCCCACCTCCCCCGTGCTCACCTCCGCCCCCCACGCGGTCGACGCGCCGTCGGTCCCCGTATCGGCGCAGACCGCCGCCACGACCGCACAGCAGGCGGCTCCCACCGTGCCGACACCCGCCCCGGATCGCGTCACCGCGCCCGGTTCGGGTGTGCCGACCGCGCCCGCCGCGGCGGCCCCGGTCGTCGCGCCGACCGTTCCCGGCACCGGCGCTCAGAGCAGTACCGAGGACGACCGTAAGCGGGACGAACGGCGACGCGACACCGGGGGCGACGCCGTCAACGGTATGGGGGCGGGCGCGATCGGCGGTCTGATGGGCGGCGCGCTCGCCACCTCCGCCGACAATGCCCGCTCCGGTTCCGGAATCGGGTCACCCCAGGTCAATCGCACCGCACGTCCCGAAGAGGACGAGGACGACGACTTGGAGTGGATCGACGATGACGACGATCTGACCTTCCTCGAGCCCGCCGACGAGCCGGACGAGTTGATCGGCGCGCTCGATCCCACCACACCGCCGGTGGTCGGGGACTGGACCGAACTGGAGTGAACTGGACGCTGACCCCCGACCAGTTCGCACTGGCCTGGGAGCGCACCGACGGTGACCGGATCCCCTACCCGCTCTCGGTGCGGCTCTCGGCCCGCGACACCGTCGAGCGCGCCGCGCAATTGCCCGCGCTGACCGCGTGGTGCGACCGGGTGCTCGACGCCGATCTGGAGGCCGCGCTGCGCGTGCTGGCCCGGCCGACGGTGCGTCTGGAGGTGTACGGCGAGTGCGATCCGGCGGCCGCGCAGCGATCACGCGACGACCCGCAACCGGATCGCTCGGTATTGACCGATGCCGCACTGGGCGCCGAATTCGGCCGGGCGGCAACACCGCTCGGGACGGAACCGGACGACGAGGCGGTGGGCAGCCGGAATATCCGCGTCCCCGTCGCGGCCCGGTCCTCCGGGAACGGGCCCGCGCCGATCACCCCGTACGTGGTGCGGGCACCGTCCGGCGACGGACCTGGTTCATACGGCGCGGTGGCCTCGAATTCCGAGGCAGTCGGGCGCACCGGTGATCCCGAGACCGCCGCAGGCCCGCGCCCGGTGCGGGTACTCGGCGCGACGGCGGGCCATATCGCGGTGGTGGCGGCACAGCGGCCCGGATCATCCTCGGATCGTGGTGGTGATATTCGTCTCTTCATCGGCGGCCCGAAAAGTCTTGCCGCCCGCGTGATCTCGACGCTTCCGGAGAACCCGCCCGGTACCTCGGCCCGGCTCGTCGCGCCGCTGCCGCGCGTGCGCGAGGACAGCAGGGATCTGGTGACCGTTCCGGTGGCCGGTCCCACCGCGCCCGCCCGGATCCGCCGTCTGCTCGGCAGGCCACGCGACGGCATCGGCCAGATCGTGGTCTCCGCCACGCGCGCCGACGGCGAGTTGCACCCGTTCGGGGTGCTGTGCTGGATCGATATCACCGGCGACGGGCGGTACGCGATCCGCACGGGTGCCGACGTCGACGTCATCCCGGTCGACGCCGAAGGTTTCGCCGCCCAATTACGCCCCATGCTCAACGCGGCGGGCCGATCGAGCGCGAATTCGCGCTGATCCGCGGGCGCGACCGGAACCGTGCCGACACCGCACGTCAGCGCAGCAGATCGGTGACCTCGTCGTCGGCGAGCTGATGGAAATCGCGGAAAGCGGACCCGACTCCGCCGAGGGATTCCGGCACCAGCGGGCAGATCACCTCGTCGGCCTCCCCCTCGACCCGCCGCACGGCTTCGGGCGAGGACACCGGGACGGCGACCACGATGCGCTCGGGCCGCCGCAGCCGCGCGACCCGGCAGGCGACGACCACCGTCGCGCCGGTCGCCATGCCGTCGTCGACGATGACCAGGGTGCGTCCCGCGATCGGGATCGGCGCGGCGTCGCCCCGCCACATCGTGCGGCGACGTTCCAGTTCGGCGCGCTCCCGCGCCTCGACCCCGTCGAATTCGTGTGCGGGCACACGGGATTGCGCCAGCACGTCGGGATTGCGCACCAGGATGCCGTCCTCCCCGATCGCCCCCATCGCCAGCTCCGGCTGCCACGGCACGCCGAGTTTGCGGACGAGCAGGATGTCCAGGTCACCACCGATGATGTCGCGGACCGCCGCCGCCACCGGAACGCCCCCGCGCGGCAGCCCGAGCACCAGCGGCAGCGACCCGCGCAGGTGTTCCAGTTCGGCCCCCAGTGCGCGACCGGCGGCCGCCCGATCGGTGTAGCCCATCGGTTCGAACGCTACTCCTGGCCCCGCTCGGTGATCGAGAATCGGCGCAATGCCAGGCTCGGGTTCGCGGCACGGACGGCGGCCAACTGTTCGAGGTCGACCTCGGCGGCGATCACACCCGGCTCGTCGCCGAGTTCGGCCATGATCCGCCCCGCCGGGTCGACGATCATGGACGCGCCCGCGCCGCGCGGCGCGGCCTGGTCGGCGGCGGCGATGTAGACGGTGTTCTCGATGGCGCGGGCCCGCACCAGCGTGGTCCACTGATCCACCTTGGCCGGGCCGGGAATCCACTGGGCGGGCAGCAGCAGCACCTGCGCGCCCGCGGCCGCGCTGCGCCGGAAGCCCTCGGGGAAGCGGAGGTCGAAACAGGTCTGCATGCCGAATGTCACACCGCCCGCCTCGAATGTGGCGGGGGTCTCGATGGCGCCCGGTTCGACCACATCGGATTCGCGATGTCCGAAGGCGTCGTAGAGGTGCACTTTGCGGTAGCGCGCGATCTGTGTCCCCGAGGGGTCGAAGGCAACGAGTGTATTGCGGATGCGTTCCGATCCGGGGTCGCCGCGCTCCACCGTTCCGGCCACCAGATGCACGCCGAACTCCGCGGCGATCGCACCGAGCCCGGTGACGAACGGGCCGGTCAGCGGTTCGGCGACGGCCACGACCCGCTCGTCGAGCCGCGAGACCGCGTACATCGAGTACTCGGGTGCGACGACGACCTTCGCACCGCTGTCGACGGCCGCGGCGACGTGCTCACGCAGCGCCTCCAGATTGTCCGGCGGCTGCTTTCCCGGCGCGAATTGGATGACGGCCACCGACATCTTCGCGGTTGCCCGGTCGTGATCCGCGGACGAGTCATTCGATCGCATAGGTCTCACCGTATTGGGCCGGTGGCCGGGACAGCTACTACAAGGCAGTAAAGTACTGGTCAATGAGCACCAATGAGGTCGACAGCGTTTCTGGCGACAACGACAGGGACAACGACGGCCCGACCTTCGCCGATCTCGGGATCGATGACCGCCTTCTCGCGGCCATCGCCGATGTCGGTTACGAGTCGCCGTCGCCGATCCAGGCCGCGACGATTCCGCCGCTGCTCTCCGGCGCAGACGTGGTCGGCCTCGCCCAGACCGGAACGGGTAAAACCGCGGCTTTCGCGATCCCGATCCTCATGGGATTGGAAATCATCGGCAAGCAGCCGCGCGCGCTGGTGCTGGCCCCTACCAGGGAGCTGGCGATCCAGGTGGCCGAGGCGTTCGGCCGCTACGCCGCGCACATCCCCGGTCTCAATGTGCTGCCGATCTACGGCGGCCAGAGCTACGGCGTGCAGTTGTCCGGACTGCGCCGCGGCGCGCACGTGGTCGTCGGCACCCCGGGTCGCGTGATCGATCACCTGGAGAAGGGCACGCTCGACCTGTCGCAGCTGCAATACCTGGTGCTCGACGAGGCCGACGAGATGCTCAAGATGGGTTTCCAGGAGGACGTCGAGCGCATCCTCGCCGATACGCCCAAGGACAAGCAGGTCGCGCTGTTCTCGGCCACCATGCCGCCCGCGATCCGCAAGATCTCCAAGCAGTATCTGCGCGAACCGGTCGAGATCACGGTCAAGACCAAGACCACGACCAACGTCAATATCAACCAGCGCTGGGTGCAGGTCTCCCACCAGCGCAAACTCGACGCTCTCACCCGAATCCTCGAGGTCGAGTCGTTCGAGGCGATGATCATCTTCGTGCGCACCAAGCAGGGCACCGAGGAACTGGCCGAGAAGTTGCGCGCCCGCGGATTCTCCGCCGCTGCGATCAACGGCGATATCGCGCAGAATCAGCGCGAGCGGACCATCGGACAGCTCAAGTCGGGCACGCTCGACATCCTGGTCGCCACCGACGTGGCCGCCCGCGGTCTGGACGTCGACCGCATCTCGCACGTGGTCAACTACGACATCCCGCACGACACCGAGTCCTACGTGCACCGCATCGGCCGCACCGGCCGGGCCGGGCGCAGCGGCGAGGCACTGCTGTTCGTCGCGCCGAGGGAACGGCATCTGCTCAAGGCGATCGAACGCGCCACCCGGCATCCGCTGACCGAGATGCAGCTGCCGAGCGTCGAGGACGTGAACGCCCAGCGGGTCGCGAAATTCGGTGACACCATCACCGAGAACCTGTCGAACCCGAACCTGGCGCTGTTCCGCACCCTCATCGAGGATTACGAACGCGAGCACAACATTCCGCTGGTCGATATCGCCGCGGCGCTGGCCGTCGGCTCCTACGACGGCGACAACTTCTTCATGGAGCCCGAGCCGGAGCCGGTGGAACGTCCGCAGCGCGCGCCGCGTGACCGTCCGGCCCGTGGCTTCGACGAGGATCGCGGCACCGGGTTCAACCGGACCAGCGGCGCCGAACTCGCCACCTACCGGATCAGTGTCGGCAAACGGCACCGCGTGGTGCCGGGCGCGATCGTGGGCGCCATCGCCAACGAAGGCGGTTTGCGGCGTAGCGATTTCGGGCATATCAGCATTCGACCGGATCACAGCCTGGTCGAGTTGCCCGCCGATCTGTCCAACGAGACGCTCGAAGCGTTGCGGCGCACCAGGATCAGCGGCGTGCTGATCCAGCTCCAGCTGGATTCGGGCCCGCCGCAGAGCCGCTCGTTCACCCGTGGTCCGCGCACCGAGCACAGCGGCCCGAAGCGGTTCGAGAGGCGTAAGCCACGCTCCTGAGCCGGGCAGGGTTCACCGAGGTCACATGGGCTAGCTAAGGTGTTGCCGTCCGCGTTGCTCGGGTGCCGGTGTTCGTCGGGGCGCCGCGAGTGCGGGTGTCCCGTAAGACACAGGAGGGCCGCGTTTGTTCGTGTTCGGTGATCGTGTCGTGTGCACCGCCGCTGATCTCGTGCGCGCGGCGCGGTGCGAATTCGCGCTGTTGCGCGCCCTCGACACCGAGCTCGGCACCTTCGCGGCCGAATCGGCGGATTTCGGCGATATCGCCGCGGTGCCCGGTGTCGGTGCGGAACGCGAACGCACACGCACCGATTTCCGGGATCGATTCGGCGACACCATGGTCGAGGTGCGGGCGCCGCATCCCGAACCGGAGGATCCCGAGGCCAGGGTCGCGGCATTGCGCGCCGCCGACGCCGAGACCGACGCGGCACTGCGCGCGGGCGCGGATATCGTGCACGGCGCCACCTTCTTCGACGGCCGGTTCGTCTGCGCCTGCGAATTCCTGGTCCGCGATCAGGCGGGTTACACCGCGCACGGCACCGCGCCGTATCAGCGGGAATCGGTCAGGGAGGCACTGGAACTCGCCGCACTCGAGCTCGCGGCCTGCGCCGACGCCGCGGACGCCCGCGGGATATCCACCGCCACCGCGGTCCGATTGCACTGGGGCCGAGACCTTTCCGATCTGCCGACGGCCGAACTCGTCCCGATCTATCGGTCACTCAGGCGCCGGGTCGAGTGGATCGTGGAGGAGAAACTCAGCGAACTGCTCCCCGTGCAATGGGGTGATCCACGCTTCCTGGCCTGCGGACGATGCCCGACCTGTACCTCGGCGCTGACCACCGCGCGCGATCTGCTGCTCGTGGCCGGACTCGGCAATCCGGCGCGAGCGCGACTGCGCGAGGCCGGGACCGCGACCATCGACCGGCTGGCGGTCACCGAATCCGCGGTCGCCGGACTCTCCCCGCGCACCGTGGGCACCCTGCGGCGTCAGGCCGAAATCCAGCTCGCCGGTGAACATTCCGGTGGCCCGGAGTACGTCGTGTTCGACCCGGACGCGCTGCGCGCGCTGCCACCGCCGTCCCCCGGCGACCTCGCGCTGATCCTGGACGACACCCCCGGCGAACCGCTGCGGATCGAGGTGGGCGGCCCCGGCGTCACCTACCGGACCTACCGGATTCCCGGCGACTCACCCGCCGCGACGGCCGCGCGACGCGACGCTGTGGCCGACACCCTCGATTTCCTCGCCTCGCGACGTCGCGACCATCCCGCGATGCGGGTGTACTACTTCACGCGCGAGGTCCGCGCGGCGCTGTTGCGTCGCACGGGCGGGTACGGCGTCGGCGAGGAGATCGCCGACGAACTGCTGTGCGACGGCGTGCTGGTCGACCTGTATCCGATCCTGCGCAACGCGGCCGTCATCGGGCGGCGATCGTATCGGCTCGAGACCCTGCGCGAATTTCTCGACGACCGCCTCTCTCTCGATGCCGCGGCGGGCGAATCCGCCGACTGCGCGACGATCCTGCGACTGCGCGACTGGTTGCTCGACCGTGCCGCCGACGAACGGATCACCCCGTGGCCGGTGCCGCCCCCGGGCACGCGGTCCTGGTGTGGCCCGGATTCGCAGGGGGCGGAATCGATTCCGCCCGCGCCCCCGTCGTCCATCGAGGCGGCGCTGGCCGAATTCGCGGCGGGTCGCGGCGCGGCGGGTCCCGCGCCGCATCCGGCCGCGCTGATGGCCGCCGCGCTCGGCTACCACCGGCGCGAGCGGCGACCGCTGTGGTGGGCGCATATGGACCGGCTCAGCCACCCGGTGAACGAATGGCCCGAGGCGGCGGGTGTGCTCGTGGCGGACTGGGGCACCGTCGACACCAAATGGCATCACAGCCCGAACCGGCCGACCATGCGGCGCTATCTCACCCTGACCGGACGGATCGGCACCGGTCGCGGCGCGGGCACGACACTGGCGCCGGGCGCGACCGTCTACACCTACTACGACCGCCCGGTGGCCGCGGGCATGGTGACGGCGGTCGGCAGGCGCGCCACCGCGACCGCCACCGTGCTCGGCTGTTCGGTCGACCCGGATTTCGACGATACGGTCCGCCTGGAGGAATTGCTGCCCGCCGGGTGCGAACCCTACGACGATCTGCCCGTCGCCATCGCGCCACAGTTGCCCGCCCGCGACGAGAATGCCGAGAGCGCGGTGGAATTCGCCGCCCAGCAGTTGCTGGTGACACTGCCGGAGATACCGCGCAACGCCGTCTTCGACATCCTGGCGCGCAGGCCGCCCCGGCTGCGCGACGGCGCCGCGTTGCCCGAGGTGCACGGCGATCACGCGGCCGCGATCACCGCGGCGATCCGCGAACTCGACGACTCCTACGTCGCGGTGCAGGGTCCGTCCGGCACCGGGAAGACCTCCACCGCGGCGCGGGTGATCGAACGCCTGGTGACCAAACATCGCTGGCGGGTGGGTGTGGTGGCGCGGTCGCATCCGACCATCGAGAACATGCTGGACGCGGTGGTCGAATTCGGCGTGCTCCCGGAACTGGTGGCCAAGAAGGATGTCGAATCGGTCGCGCCGGAGTGGGCCGTCATCGACGCGGGCCGCTACCAGCGTTTTCTCGACAACGCCGTCAACGGTTGTGTCATCGGTGGCGCGCCGGCGGATTTCGCGAACGAGGACCTGATCGGGCAGCAGGCCCTCGATCTGCTCGTGATCGCCGACGCGGGCGGTTTCGCGCTGGCGGAGATGATCTCGGTCGGTCCGAGCGCGCGCAATCTGCTGCTGATCGGCGATCTCGCGCCGACGACGGCGCACGCCGCGCATCAGGAACCGGTCGGGGAATCGGTGCTCGGTTGGCTGGTCGAGGACCGGGCCACCCTGTCCGCCGAACGCGGCTACTTCCTCGACCGGAGCTGGCGGATGCATCCGCGCGTCTGCGAGCCGATCTCACGGCTCTACTACGACGATCGGCTGCGGTCCAACGAAACCATCACGCTCGCACGCCAACTCGACGGGGTGGTGCCCGGCATCGAGGCCGTGCTGGTCGATCACCTCGGCAATACCACCGAATCGGAGGCCGAGGCGCGCGAGGTGGTCCGGCGGGTGCGCACGCTGCTCGGCGTCTCGTGGACGGTCGGCACGATGACCCGCCGCCTGCATCCACACGACATCTTCGTCGTCGCGCCCTACGGCGCCCAGGTCGGCCGGATTCGCACCATGCTGGCCCGCGCCAAGATCGAGGACGTCCTCGTCGGCACCCCGGATCGCTTCCGCGGCAGGCAGGCTGCGGTGGTCCTGCTGTCGATGACCACCTCCACCCCCGCCGACGCGCCCTACGGCATGTCGTTCCCGCTCTCGCGCGGTGTGCTGCACGCCGCGCTGTGCCGGGCGATGTGGAAGGCGGTGATCATCCGCTCAACGCTGCTGACCGAATATCTGCCGTCCACACCGCGCGAGGTGACGGATCTGGCGCGGTTCCTCGAACTGACGGCCGCGCCCAGCTGAGCGCGGCGGATCGCGCGGAGTTCGGTGCGGACGGACGCCGACAGGAACGCTGCGTCGACCGGACTCGAATGCCGAGCAGACTACGACGTCGACAGTTGAGCGCCGAACAACGTCGACGCCGAGCAGATTTCGGCATCGACCGGAGTTGGGCCCAGACTGAAATCCGAGGCCGTCAGCCGAAGCACTGACCTTCGCCGCGATAGGTGGGGACCGTGCTGCGCGTGCCGTCCTCGTCGACCAGGTGGATCCGATCGAAACGCTCGCACAGTTCGCCCGCCTTGGCGTGCCGGAACCACACCCGGTCACCGATGCGCAGCCCGGACGCCGACGACAGCGGGGTCTGCACCTCGCCCGCACCCTCGGTACCGATCAGCCGTAATCCGGTGGGCCACACCGGCTTCGGCACACGAGACGGACCGGTCGGTCCGGAAGCGATATAACCACCGGCGAAAACGGTCGCGATGGACGGCGTCGGCCTGCGCAGCACGGACGTGGCGAAGAACAGGGCGGGACGCGGGGTGAACGCGCGGTAGTTGTCGAACAGCGTCGGCACGTACAGGCCCGATCCCGCGGTCACCTCGGTGACCTCGGGATCGGCGATACTGACCTCGATCGAGCCGGTGCCGCCGCTGTTGACGATCCGCAACGGGCCGACCACCGAGCGCACCGCCGCCAGCACCTCGGTGCGCCGGGTGGCGATCTCGGCGGCCGAGAGTTTCTTGACCAGGCGAATCGCGATATTGCTGTCGGGAAGTCCGGCGATCTGCGCCTCGTAGGTCATCACGCCGACGACATCGAAACCGCGATCCACCGCCGCGCGGGCCAGTGCGGCGGCCTGATCGGGCGTGCGTATCGGGGAGCGGCGCACGCCCAGATGGATCGGGCCGACCCGCAGCGAGGCGTCGACATCCAGGCAGATCCGCGGCCGGACCCGGTCGCTGCCGACCGCGGCCCTGATCAGCGCGAGTTGCTCGGTGTCGTCGACCATCAGGGTGATGGAATCGAGCAGCGTCGCGTCGCCCGCGAGTTCGGCCAGGGCGGCCCGGTCGACGCTCGGATAACCCAGCAGCACGTCACGGGCGCCGAGCCGAACCAACCAGATGGCCTCGCGCAGCGAATACGACATGATGCCCGCGAAACCCCCGGCCGGTCCGGACCCGAGCACTTCCTCGAGGACGGCGCGACAGCGCACTGATTTACTCGCCACGCGAATGGGGACCCCGCCCGCCCTGCGCACCAGATCGGCGGCGTTGGCACGCAGTGTGGGCAGGTCGATGGCGGCAATGGGCGGATCCAATTCGGCGGTTGCCGCGTGGAGCCGCGCGATCGGCGAGGTCACCGTCCCCACTCAACCACCAAACTGGTCAGACGTCCAGCTCCTGTCAGTACGTGTCGGTCGCACGTCCCGCCAGGCCGCTGACCAGGTCGTCCAAGACGACCAACGCGGTCTCGTCATCACAGTCGGCGAGCCACCGCAGCACCGTGCCCTGCAACATCGCGGCCGCGTACGCGGCGATCGACTCGACCGGTTCCAACCATTGCGTGCCCGACCGGGCCGCGCAGAGGTCGAGGAACCACGCGACCTCGGCATCCATGTCACGGAACATCGCGCGAGCCGAAGGGTCCGGCGCGCAATCGGGCGGGACGTCCCATCGCTCGCGTAATGCGTTGACGGTCGCCTCGTATGCTTTTACCTGTTTGGTCGGCGCGGCCTTGACCATCGGCCAGTACGCGCTGACCCCGGCGTGCAACAACACTCGTAGTGCTCGCACACCGGTGAAATCGAGCGAGGCGGCCGCCTTCTCCACGGCCTCGCAGATCGCCGGCCGGAACCGCACCTCTGCTATCTCTCCACGTGCGCTCAACGACGACTCCCTCGGCGAAAAAACTCGCGCAAACTGCGGCGCGACTCGCTGAACATTGCGACCACTCCCACCGACCTCTTCATTGAGATCACGGGGCTGCCCGGTCCAACGTTCACCAATGGTAGAGGGTTATCAAGGTTTAAGAACGGGTTCAATGGGTAATTTCAGACTGAAAGAATGTTTTGTTACCCAAACGGAATGGCTTCGCGACCATCCCTGGGCGCTGATGAAACCTCGTTCTGGGTGCGGTCTCGTCGACCCTCCCGGCGAGAGACACCTCGATCCACTGTACGGACGATTTCGGGACCGCCCGGTGTCGCTGTGGCGCACAACACAGAGCGATCCTCGCGAACCGGTCATCAGAATTTCGCCGAGCGAACGATTCCCACGGCAACCCCCGGCCGATAGCCTGGGTCGGTGACTCTCCCGACCCCCGTCGACCAGTTCTTCATCTCCGGCACCTTCAACTTTCGCGACACCGGCGGCCTGCGCACCGCCGACGGCGCGACGGTCCGTCCCGGCGTCCTGCTCCGCTCGGCCCAACTCAGCGGCCTCACCCCCGACGGCCACGCCACCATGCGCGAACTCGGCGTCACCGACGTCTACGACCTGCGCGGACTGCGGGAGATCGACCACGTCGGGCACGACAACCTGCCCGACGGTGTCCGGCTCAACATCACCCCCTTCGACTCGCGCATGGGCGAGCGGCCGCCGCACGAGGCGCGCACCTCCTTCGGCATGGCCCACATGCTCGAGGTCTACCGGTTCTTCCCCGCGCTGCCCGAGGCCCAGCGCGCGATCGCGTCGATCGCCGACTCCGTGCTGCGCGGCGAGGGCGCGGTCCTGGTCCACTGCGCGGCGGGCAAGGACCGCACCGGCTGGGCGGTGGCGACGCTGCTGTACGCGGTCGGGGTCACCGAATCCGATATCTTCGCCGACTTCCTGCGCAGTAACGAGGCGGTCCCCTCGCTGCGCGCGATGTTGCAGCCGAAAATGCCCGAGGGGGTCGAACTGACCGCCGATCTGCTCGGTGTCAGGAACGAATATCTGAACGTCGCCGTGGCCGCGGCGCTGGAACAGCACGGTGACTTCGACAGCTATCTCGAGGCCATCGGTCTCACCGCGCAAGTGCGCGCGCGATTGCGCGAAACGATGCTGGAGTAATCAATCGATGCGTGGAAATCCCGACTGACCCGCCGCACCGCGACGGACCAGGCCGTCCGCGTCGATGGTGACCTGATCGCCGGTGTGGAACCAGCTGCCGGTGAAGCGATCGGCGGTCGCCTCGGGATCGTTCCAGTAGCGTCGCGTGACATTGGGCCCCCGACACAGCAACTCACCGTGCCCGGAGCTCGCGCGCGGCCCGAACAGCGCCAATTCGGTACCGCCGAAAGGGAATCCGAGGACGGCGGCATCCGCTTCGGCGCGGTCGTCGACGGCCAGACCGATACCGCTGGTCTCGGTCGCGCCCCAGACCGACCACTGCCGCGCGGCGGGAAAGATCTCACGCAGGGCGGCCGAGGGCGTCGCGCCCGCGGCGGGGACGAACATGCGTTCGGCGCGATGTCCGGCACTGCTGATCCGCGACACGCCCTCGGTGCGCATCCCGTCCTGACGCAGCGCGGCCAGTTGCGGTAGTAGGCGGGCGAAAAGTCGCGGGGTCGCCGAGACCATGTCGACCCGTTCGGTCGCGATCCCCTCGGCGAGTTTCCCGGTATCGGGGGCGAGTACGACGGTGCCGCCGACCGCGAAGGTGGGCAGCAACTGATCGACGCAGCCGCTGGCATGGGCCAACGGCAGTAGCAGCAGGTTCCGCAGTCCGTCGGTCGGCAGGTCCAGCGCACCGACCACCGACCGGATGGCCGAGAGCAGATTCTCGTTGGTCAGCTCCACGCCCTTGGGCTCGGCGTCCTGGCCCGTGGCGCCCGGCGCGGGGCCGCTGGTGTAACAGAGCAAGGCCAGATCGCTCAGCGCGGCGCCGTCATCGATAAAGGCCGCGCCGTCTGGCAGTTCGTCGCCCGCGCCCGAGCCGAGGACGAAATCCGCTCTGCTGTCGGCGATCACGCGTTCGGCCACCGCCGCGGGCAGACCGTCGTGGACGAGAACCGGCACCGCGCCACTGAGCAGCGCCCCGAGGAAGGCCTGCACCCAGCGAGCGCCGACGGGCATGTGGATGGCGACGCGGTCGCCGTATCCGATGCCGTGCTCCTGTAATCCCCCGGCGATCCGCGAGGCGGAATGCCACAGCTCCCGGTAGGTGAACCGGGGGCCGCCGATCTCGACCACCGCCTCGCGCTGGGCGAACGCGTGCACCTGTAGATCGAGCAACTCGGTGAGCGCGGGGGTGAGATTGCCGTACCTGAGTACACCGTCGGCGCCGCGAGCCAGCGGGTTGGCGCACACGGGCGGCCCGGCCATGGGGTATTCGACCAACAACTGCTGCGACATTCGTCCTCCGCGCGCCTCGAGCGACCAGGCACCTGCGACTATATGACGTGGATCACAATCCCGCTGGGTTAGCGGCGATACGTGTCATGTCGGACACGCCGGTCAACGACCGGTGTAGGTTGCCTTGCCCGGTCCGACCTCCAGAAAGCTGCGCACCGCGCCGCGCAGATCCTCGGTGTCGAACAGCACGCCGGAAACCTGCGGGGTGACCGAATCGGCGTGTGCCACACCGCCGGAACGCCAGGCCGCGACGATCTGTTTGGTGGCGGCGTGCGCGCGGGTCGGCCCCTGTGCGAGCCGGTGGGTCAACTGCCTGGCCGCGGTGTCGACATCCTCGTGCACGGCGTTGACCACACCCCAGTCGGCCATCGTCGCCGCGTCGTAGAGATCGCCGGTCATCACGAATTCGCGGGCGCGCCCCGATCCGGCGCGCTCGGCCAGCCGCTGCGGGCCGCCCATCGACGGGGTCAGCCCGACCACCGTCTCCACCAGACCGAACCTGGCCTTCGGGGCGGCCAGGATGATGTCGCAGGCCAACGCGATCTCGAAGGCCGCGGTCAGGGTCAGGCCGTGCGCGGCGAAGATCACCGGGCACGGCAGCGCTTCGATCGGATGGATGATCTGCGCGAACAGGGTGCGCCACAGTTCGGCGCCCTGTTCCACCGACAACCCGTCGAAGACGTGCACGTCGACGCCACCGGAGACGACCTTGCCTTCGGCGCGCAGCAACACCGCCCTGGGCGGGCGCGCGGCCAATTCCGCGATATCGCCGACCAGCGAGTCGAACATCGCCTGGTCGAACAGGTTCAGCGGCGCGTTGGCGAAGGTGAGGATCGCCACCTCCGCGCCGCCGTCGGTGACTTCACGTTCCAGCCGGGTCGCCTTCGATTCGCTCATCCGGTCAGCCTAGAACCCGGATCTGCCAGACTGTGCCGGTGACCAAGTCGGCATCCGAATCCGGTACCTACGTCGAGTCCGGCGAGTTCAAACGCGACACCAACTACATCACCACCCGGATCACCGCCGACGGCCGTGACGGCTACCCGGTCGAGGCGGGCCGCTATCGGCTCATCGCCGCCCGCGCGTGCCCGTGGGCCAATCGGACGCTGATCGTGCGCAGGTTGCTGGGCTTGGAGAACGCGCTGTCGCTCGGACTCTGCGGGCCCACCCACGACAAGTTGAGCTGGACCTTCGATCTCGACCCCGGCGGTGTCGACCCGGTGCTCGGCATCGCCAAGCTGCGTGACGCCTACCTCGCCGGATTCCCCGACTATCCGCGGGGCATCACCGTCCCCGCGATCGTCGATATCGCGACCGGTCGGGTCGTGACCAACGACTACGCGCAGATCACGCTCGACTTCTCCACCGAATGGACCGCCCTGCATCGCCCCGGCGCGCCGCTGCTGTATCCGGAACCGCTGCGCGAGGAGATCGACGAGGTGAGTCTGGCGATCTTCCGCGACGTCAACAACGGGGTGTACCGCTGCGGTTTCGCCGGGACCCAGGACGCCTACGACACGGCCTACGACCGGCTCTTCACCCGGTTGGACCAGCTCACCGAACGGCTGGAGGGGCAGCGCTACCTGGTGGGCGACACCATCACCGAGGCCGACGTCAGACTGTTCACCACCCTGGTGCGCTTCGACCCGGTCTATCACGGACATTTCAAATGCAACCGGAGCAAACTCAGCGAGATGCCGGTGCTGTGGGCCTACGCCCGCGATCTCTACCAGACCCCCGGTTTCGGAGACACCATCGACTTCGGCCAGATCAAGACCCATTACTACGTGGTGCACACCGATATCAATCCCACCCGGATCGTGCCGAAGGGACCGGATCTGTCGGGCTGGCTCACCGCGCACGGCCGCGAATCGCTCGGGGGACGCCCCTTCGGCGACGGCACGCCGCCACCGCCGCCCGTACCGTCGGAACAGGTGCCGACACCGGTCCTGCCGTAGACCGGGTATATCGGCCGTAACGGGGAACCCGTCGAGTGATGCGGTTCGTTGCCGCGTTGGGCCGAGCAATCCTCGGTGCCATAGAGTTCTGCCAGCGAATGCTGAGACTAAGGGGTTCTGCCGATGAGGCACAGCGCGTTCGAAAAGACCGTGGTCACGCTGCTCGAGAACGGATCGAAGCTACAGGGCCCCGCGGTGGAGAAGTACATCGACATGGTCCGGCGCTCACACCCCGACGAAACCCCGGCTCAGATCATCACCCGGCTGGAACGGTTCTACCTGCTCGCGGTCACGGGCAGCGGTACGGCGGCGGGCGCGACGGCCGCCATGCCCGGTGTCGGCACCGTCGCCTCGCTGGCGACGATCACCGCGGAGACCGCCTTCTTCCTCGAGGCCTCGGCCCTGTACACCCTCGCCATCGCCGGGGTGCACGGCATCGCGCCGGAAGCCAAGGAACAGCGCCGCGCGCTGGTGATCGCCGTCGTGCTCGGTGACGCGGGCATGGACATCGTGGAGAAATCGGTCGGCCATTCGGCCAAGAACTGGGGCACGCTGCTCGCCACCCGCGTCCCCGGCCTGTCCGGGATGAACGATTCGCTGATGAAGCGTTTCATCATCCGATTCCTGACCAAGCGGATGGCGCTGATGGCGGGCAAGGTGATCCCGATGGGTATCGGCGCCGTCATCGGCGGTGTCGGTAACCGCGCCCTTGGCAAGACCACGATCGCCAACGCGCACAAGGCCTTCGGCGCGGCGCCGACCAGCTGGCCCGCGTCCAGGCATCTGGTCATCGAAGCGGATCCGCTGAAGGCGATCGATCCGTCCGCACCTCGGCGGACCCCGGGCCCGCGGTGACTCCAGCACGCCCCGCTTTCTCCGTTCGCGGATTGACCAAGCGCTACGAACAGACCGTGGCGATCGAGGATGTGACCTTCACCGTCGACACCGGCACCAGCGTCGGCCTGGTCGGGCCCTCGGGCGCGGGTAAGTCGACGGTGCTGCGCATTCTGCTCGGCCTGGTGCGTCCGACCACCGGCACCGCGTCGGTGGGCAGCCCCGGCTCGGTGGCCGGTATCGGCGGCGGGTCGCCCGTCGGCGGCATGCTCTCCCCGCGCGGGCTGCATCCGGCCCGCGCGGCCCGCGACCACCTGTCGATCCACGCCGCCGCCGCGCGCGTGCCCGACGGGCGGGTCGAGGAAGTGCTCGACTCGGTCGGGCTGTCCGGCCACGCCGACACCAGGATCTCGGCGTTGAGCGCCGGACAGCACACCCGGCTCGCCCTGGCGACCGCGCTGCTGGCCGACCCGCCGCTGCTCATCCTGGACGAACCGGCCGAAGGTCTCGACGCCGCCGAACGCGGATGGTTGCAGGATTTCCTGCGCGGGCACAATCGCAGGGGCGGCACCGTGCTGCTGTCGAGTACGTCGCTGGCCGCGGTGGTGCCGATGGTCGACAACCTCGTCGTGATGAGCGAGGGCGCGGTGGTCTACCAGGGCACCCCGACGAAACTGCGGCGCGGACATCCGGACCGGCTCGTCGTCGCCGCGTCCACCCCGGTGGCGCTCGCGACCGTGCTCGCCGCGCGCGGCTACACCGACGCGGTGATCCGCCCGGACGGCAGACTCGCGGTCGCCGACGCGACCGAATCGCAGATCCGGGACGCCGCGCATACCGCGGGTGTACGACTGGACAGCGTCACCGCCGATCCGATCCACCCGGATCGGGTCCTCGCCTCGCTCACCAAACCGAAAACCGCCGCACCGACACCGTTCGCGGCGTCCGCCCCGTACCCGAACCACCCCGTCCAGCAGCCGACGTCCTACGGAATTCCACGGTGATCACCCTTCTGCCCCCGGATCTCGTCCCCGCCGTCAACTCCGAACTCCGCAAAGCCGCGACACTGCGCTCGAACGCGATGCTGGCCGCCCTGCTGCCCGCCGTCGCCCTGGTGGCGTGCCTGGCGACCAGCGTGCGTTCCGGCCCCGCCGACCCCGAAGCCGATCCGGCCACCGGCGCCGCCTCGATCGGGCTCTACGCCGCGATCGCGGTGACGATCCTGGCGGCGGCCGTCTTCGGCGCGGCGGGCGCGGGCGCGGAATTCCGGTATCACTCGATGCCGGTCACCGCGCTGTTCACCACCGACCGCGACCGCCTGATCGCCTCGAAACTGCTGGTCACCGGGGCCATCGCGCTGACGGTCGCCGTCGCGGTCGAACTCGTCGGCTTCGCCTGCCTGCTGATCTTCGGGCGCGGCAAGGTCGAGTTCGGCACGCAATTGGTCACCGTGCTCGGCGGCGGATTACTCGCCACGACCTGCTGGTCGCTGATCGGCGCCGGGCTGGCCCTGGTACTGCGGAAATCGGGCGCGGCGATCGCGGTGCTGCTCGGCTGGCTGCTGATCGCCGAACCGCTGATCTGGCTCATCGCCAACGCCGTCGGGATGGGTGGCGTCGCCACCCTGCTCCCCGGATCGGCGACCATCGCCACGGTGGCCGTCGGTTCCTTCCCCGACAGCGACATCCTCGCGCCGACACCGGCCGCCGTCGTCGTCCTGCTGCTGTGGACCATCGGCAGCGCGGGCGCGGGCTGGTGGTCCCTGCGCACCCGCGACCTCTGATCCACGCCTGATCCGCGGATCTCACCCGAACGCGCGCCACCCACCACCGCCCAGCGCGCGGCGCCGCGGCGACCACGCGGGAATCAAAGCGCGTCGCGAGACGTCGTAACGTCGGGGATACGAACAGGGGTGAGTGGGAAGTGCTGGTGGCGGAGTTGGACGGGCGTGCGGCGCGACGGCCGGGGTGGATTCGACGATTGTGGGCGGCGAGCCTGGTCTACCGGGGCACGCTGGCCGGGGTCGCCGCGGCGGTGGCGCTCGGCGCGGTGGTCGAGGTCGCCGCTCCCCTGCTGACCAAACGCGCCGTCGACGCGGCGGGCGTCGGCGATACCGAGGTGATCGGGGTGGTCGCGGCCCTGCTCGCCCTGCTCGCCGCCGGACGGTTCGTCTCCTCACTGACCAGGCGGGTACTGGCCGGGCGACTGTCCTTGGATATGCAGCACGCGATCCGGGTGGATCTGCTCGCCTCGTTGCAGCGTCTGGACGGGGCCGGACAGGACACCATCCGGACCGGGCAGGTGGTGTCGCGATCCATCACCGATCTGCAACTGGTGCAGGGCCTGGTCGCCATGGTGCCGTGGTCCGGCCTGGCGCTGCTGCAATTCGTGCTCGCCGCGGCGGTCATGGTGTGGCTGTCACCGCCGCTGGCCGCGGTGGCACTGCTGGTCGTGCCCGCCATCGCGCTCGTCGTCTACCGGATGCGGCCGCGCCTGTACGCGGCGACGTGGTCGGCGCAGCAGCGCGCGGCCGATCTGGCCCAGCACGTCGAGGAAACCGTCACCGGCGTCAGGGTGGTGAAGGGTTTCGGGCAGGAGGCCAGGATGGTCGACCTGCTGGAGAAACACAGTCGCGACCTCTACGCCGAGCGGCTGCGCGCCGCGCGCGTCGACTCGAGGTTCGCACCGGTGGTCGCCGCCGTACCACAGGCCGGAATGGTCGCGGTGATCGTCGTCGGCGGGCTGCTGGCCCTGCACGGCCTCATCGGCGTCGGCACCTTTCTCGCCTTCGCCGCCTACGTCGCGACCATGACCGCCTCGGCCCGGACCATGTCCTCGGTGGTGATCATGGCGCAGTTGACCCGCGCCGCCGCCGAACGAGTGTTCCAGGTCATCGACACCGCACCGGTCATCGCCGAACCGGCGCACCCCGCGCCACTGCCCGACGGCCCGCTCGGCATCGATATCCGGTCGCTGAGTTTCGGATTCGACCCGGACCGGCCGGTGCTGCGCGATCTCGACCTCGTGGTGCACCCCGGCGAGACGGTGGCGATCATCGGACCCGCGGGCTCCGGCAAATCGACGCTCGCGCTGCTGCTGCCGCGTTTCTACGCGCCGGATTCGGGCAGCATCCACCTCTTCGGCACCGAGGCCGATGCACGGGCAGCCGTCGACTCCACATCCGGCGGTGTCGGAGCGGCCGGGTCCGACTCCGCCGCGCGGGGCCGGTACGAACCGACGGACGGTTCACCCACCGACGGTCGATGTCGGTCCGTCGACATCTCCGACGTCAGCGCCGCCGACCTCCGATCCGCCGTCGGCGTCGTGTTCGACGATCCCTTCCTGTTCTCCGACACCATCGCCGCCAATATCGCGCTCGGCCGGACCGACGCCACCGACGCCGAGGTCAGGCAGGCGGCGAAACTCGCCGCCGCCGACGATTTCATCAACGAACTCCCCGACGGCTACGACACCGTCGTCGGCGAACGCGGGCTGACTCTCTCCGGCGGTCAGCGCCAGCGGATCGCGCTGGCCAGAACCCTGCTGGCGCGTCCGCGCATCCTGGTGCTCGACGACGCCACCTCCGCGGTGGACGCGGTGACCGAGGCCGCCATCTTCGACACCCTGCCTGACCGGGGTGGGCGAACCACGCTGATCCTGGCGCACCGCGAATCCACCCTCGCCCAGGCCGACCGGGTGATCCGGCTGCCCGCCCCCGAAGCGCCCGCCCTCATCGTCACCGCCGAACCGGCGCGCGGGCGCGAGGCGACCGGCGGTCCCGGAAACTGGTCCGGCATCACCAACGCGTTGAGCGAAACCCCGGAACTGCGCCGCAACATCGCCCGGCTGCCACCGGCCACCGACCGTCCCGTCGACGACGACCGCGCGCTGCGGCAACCCGAACCGAATTTCCGGCTCGCGCGGCTGCTGCGCCCGGTCCGGCTGCTCGTGCTCACCGTGGTCGCGTTGCTCGCCGTGGACGCGCTGCTCGCGATCGCCTTCCCGCCGCTGGTGCGCTACGCCATCGACGACGGTGTCAGCGGTGACGACGCCGGGGTGCTCACCCGCGCCGCCGTGATCGGAACCGTCCTCGTCGTCGCCGGACTACTGGTCGGCATCGTGACCACGGTGCTGACCGCCCGCACCGGCGAACGCGTGCTCTACGGGCTGCGCATCCGCAGCTACGCCCACCTGCAACGGCTCGGACTCGACTACTACGAGCGCGAACTGTCCGGCCGGATCATGACGCGCATGACCACCGATGTGGACGCGCTGTCGACCTTCCTACAGACCGGGGTCGCGACCACCCTGATCGGCGGACTGACGCTGATCGGCATCGCGGTCGCGCTGCTGGTCATCGATGCCTCGCTGGCCGCGGTGGTACTGATCGCGCTGCCGCCGCTGTTCGGGGCGACGCTGCTGTTCCGTCGTGTCTCCGACACCGCCTACACGGTGTCGCGGGAACGGGTGTCGGCGGTGAACGCCCACTTCACCGAGAACGTCACCGGTCTGCGCGCCGTTCAGGCCAATCGGCACGAACCGGTCGCGGCCAGGCGTTTCGCCGAGTATTCGGTGCGCTACCGGCATTCGCGGATGCGGGCGCAGTGGGCGATCGCGACATATTTCGCCTCCGTCATCGCCTGGGCGGATCTGGCTCTGGCGGCGGTGGTGTTCATCGGGGCCCGCGAGGTGGCGGCGGGCACCACGACGGCGGGCACGCTGATCGCCTTCGTGCTCTATCTGGAACTGCTGTTCGGTCCGATCATGCAGCTGTCGCAGGTCTTCGACGGCTATCAGCAGGCCAGGGTCGGCCTGCGCCGGATCGGCGACCTGCTGCGCACGCCGTCGTCCATCGCGGCCGATCCGCCCGACGCGGTCGCGATCGGTGGGTCGTTGCGCGGCGAGGTCGGATTCGACGAGGTCCGCTTCCAGTACTCGGGGGCGACGAACCCGGCGCTGGACGGGGTGTCGCTGGAGATCGCGCCCGGCGCCACGCTCGCACTGGTCGGTCCGACCGGCGCGGGCAAGTCGACCATCGTCAAACTGCTGGCCCGGCTCTACGATCTGCCGCCCGGCGGTGCCGACGGCGGGGTCGGCGCGATCCGGGTGGACGGTGTCGACATCCGCGACTACCGGCTCGCGGACTACCGTTCCCGGCTCGGCATCGTGCCGCAGGAAGCTCACTTGTTCACCGGCGACGTCGCCAGCAACATTGCATTCGGACAACCATCCGCGAGCGCCGAACGGATCGCCGCGGCCGCCGAAGCGGTCGGCGCGTCGGCGATGATCGCGGCGCTGCCGTTGGGGATGCGGCAGCCGGTCGGCGAACGGGGACGCGGGCTGTCCGCGGGACAACGTCAGCTGATCGCGCTCGCCCGCGCGGAACTGGTCGACCCCGATCTGTTGCTCCTCGACGAGGCCACCTCGACCCTCGACCCGGAGACCGAGGCATCGGTGCTGGTAGCGAACCGATCACTGGCACGTGGACGGACCACCGTCGTGGTCGCGCATCGGCTCGGCACGGCCGCTCGGGCGGATCGGATCGCCGTGGTCGACCACGGCCGGATCGCCGAGATCGGCACCCACGACGAACTGATCTCGGCCGGAGGACAGTACTCGCGCCTGTGGGAGGCGGCTACCTCGCCCTCTCGTTGAGCGCCGAACGTGGTACAGGCGACAGTCTGCCGGGACGAGGGAATATTCTCGTTGCCGGACGAGTCTGCACAGGTGAGTTCTGGAATGTCCGGTGGTGGGTAGCATCGCCGATTTGCTGCTGGGCCTATCCTCAATGAGGGCGCATCGGCGCGCATCCGCTGATCCCCGTGCCGGGCACGTCACAAACGTCGCAGCGCGAAGAACGAAATGAGGCGAACACCTGCTGTGAGCAGCTCAACTTCCCAGTTCGGACAGAACCAGTGGTTAGTCGACGAGATGTATCTCAAATACAAGGAGGATCCATCCTCTGTCGACGCAAGTTGGCACGAGTTCCTCGCCGACTACACCCCTGAAGTGACCGGCGACCAGCCAACTCCTCAGACGACACCTCCCGCCGCCGACTCGGCGCCCGCCGCACCGGCGGCCGTGAAGACCGCACCGGCAGCGGTCAAGACGGCACCGGCGCCCGCACCGGCGAAGGCCGCACCCGCCGCCGCCAAGCCCGCGCAGGCCCCGGCGGCCAAGGCCACCCGCGCCCCGCAGACCACCCCGGCGCCGCTGTCGAACGCGGCGCCCACCACCGGTGGTCCCAAGTCCGGCGAACCGGCTTCCGACGAATCCCGGGTGCTCCGCGGCGCGGCCGCGGCGGTCGCGAAGAACATGTCCGCCTCGCTGGCCATCCCGACCGCCACGAGCGTGCGGGCCATCCCGGCGAAGTTGATGATCGACAATCGTCTGGTCATCAACAACCACCTCGCGCGGACCCGCGGCGGCAAGATCTCCTTCACCCACCTGCTCGGTTTCGCGATCGTGCAGGCGGTCCGCAAATTCCCGAACATGAACCGGCATTTCGCCGAGGTCGACGGTAAGCCGAACACGGTCACCCCCGCGCACACCAACCTCGGTCTCGCCATCGATCTGCCCGGCAAGGACGGCAACCGTTCGCTGGTGGTCGCGGCCATCAAGAACACCGAGGACATGACCTTCGGGCAGTTCCACACCGCCTACGAGGACGTCGTGCGGCGCGCCCGCGACGGCAAACTCACCGGCGAGGACTTCTCCGGCGTCACCATCTCGCTGACCAACCCGGGCACCATCGGCACCGTGCACTCCGTGCCGCGTCTGATGAACGGCCAGGGCGCCATCATCGGCGCGGGCGCGATGGAGTACCCCGCCGAATTCCAGGGCATGGCCGACGAGCGCATCGCCGATCTCGGCATCGGCAAACTGATGACGCTCACCTCGACCTACGACCACCGCATCATCCAGGGCGCGGAATCCGGCGATTTCCTGCGGACCATCCACACCCTGCTGATCTCCGACGAGTTCTTCGACGAGGTCTTCCACGCCCTCGGCGTGCCGTACGAGCCGGTGCGCTGGCGCCAGGACATCCGCGAGCGCGGCGTCGACAAGAGCGCCCGCGTGCTCGAGATGATCGCCGCCTACCGCAACCGCGGTCACCTGATGGCCGACACCGACCCGCTGCGTCTGGTCAAGGAAAAGTTCCGCAGCCACCCCGATCTCGACGTCACCCAGCACGGGCTGACCCTGTGGGATCTGGACCGCGAATTCAACGTCGGCGGTTTCCACGGCCAGGAACGCATGAAACTGCGCGACGTGCTGTCGATCCTGCGTGACGCGTACTGCCGCCACGTCGGCGTCGAGTACACCCACATCCTGGAAACCGAGCAGTTGCAGTGGATGCAGGAGCGGGTCGAGCAGAAGCACGCGAAGCCGACGGTCGCCCAGCAGAAGTACATCCTGAACCGGCTCAACGCGGCCGAGGCGTTCGAGACGTTCCTCCAGACCAAATACGTCGGCCAGAAGCGGTTCTCGCTCGAGGGCGCCGAAGCCGTCATCCCGATGATGGACGCCACCATCGACCAGTGCGCCGAATACGCGCTCGACGAGGTCGTCATCGGTATGCCCCACCGCGGCCGCCTCAACGTGCTCGCCAATATCGTCGGCAAGCCCTACTCGAAGATCTTCACCGAGTTCGAGGGCAACATGAACCCGGCGGCCACCCACGGCTCCGGTGACGTGAAGTACCACCTGGGCGCGCGCGGCACCTACCTCCAGATGTTCGGCGACAACGAGATCGAGGTCTCGCTGACCGCCAACCCCTCGCACCTGGAAGCGGTCGACCCGGTGCTGGAGGGTCTGGTTCGCGCCAAGCAGGATCTGCTCGACAAGGGCGACGGCCCCGAGGGCTTCTCGGTCATGCCGCTGATGCTGCACGGTGACGCCGCGTTCGCGGGTCAGGGCGTGGTCGCCGAGACGCTGAACCTGTCGGGTCTGCGCGGTTACCGGGTCGGCGGCACCATCCACATCGTGGTGAACAACCAGATCGGCTTCACCACCGCGCCGGAGAACAGCCGCTCCACCGAATACTCGACCGATATCGCGAAATTCATCGGCGCGCCGATCTTCCACGTCAACGGCGACGATCCCGAAGCCTGCGACTGGGTGGCCCGTCTCGCGGTCGACTTCCGGCAGAAGTTCCGCAAGGACGTCGTCATCGACATGGTCTGCTACCGCCGTCGCGGCCACAACGAGGGCGACGACCCGTCGATGACCCAGCCGTCGATGTACGACGTCATCGACACCAAGCGTTCGGTGCGCAAGGCCTACACCGAAAGCCTGATCGGCCGTGGCGACATCTCGCTGAAAGAGGCCGAGGACGCGCTGCGCGACTACCAGGGTCAGCTGGAGCGGGTGTTCAACGAGGTCCGCGAGCTGGAGAAGTACACCCCGGGTCCGAGCGAGTCGGTCGAGGACGACCAGAAGGTCCCGACGACCGTGCAGACGGCCGTCGACAAGGCACTGCTGCAACGTATCGGCGACGCCTTCCTCGACGTGCCGGACGGTTTCAACGTGCACCCGCGCGTGAAGCCGGTGCTGGAGAAGCGCCGCGAGATGGCCTACGAGGGCAAGGTCGACTGGGCCTTCGCCGAGTTGCTCGCCTTCGGCACGCTCATCGACGGCGGTCTGGCGGTGCGCCTGACCGGTCAGGATTCGCGTCGCGGCACCTTCACCCAGCGCCATTCGGTGATCATCGACCGCAAGACGGCCGAGGAGTACACCCCGCTGCACAACATCGGCAGCGAGAACCCGGGTTGGTTCGCGGTGCACGATTCGGCGCTGAGCGAATACGCCGCCGTCGGTTTCGAATACGGATATTCGCTGGGCAACCCGGACGCACTCGTGCTGTGGGAAGCGCAGTTCGGCGACTTCGTCAACGGCGCGCAGTCCATCATCGACGAGTTCATCTCCTCCGGTGAGGCCAAGTGGGGTCAGCTCTCCGACGTCGTGCTGCTGCTGCCGCACGGCCACGAGGGTCAGGGTCCCGACCACACCTCCGGTCGTATCGAGCGGTTCCTTCAGCTGTGCGCGGAAGGTTCGATGACCGTCTCGGTGCCGTCGACCCCGGCGAACTACTTCCACCTGCTGCGCCGCCACGCGCTGGACGGCATCCGCCGCCCGCTGATCGTCTTCACCCCGAAGTCGATGCTGCGCAACAAGGCCGTCGTCTCGGATCTGAAGGATTTCACCGAGTCGAAGTTCCGTTCGGTCTTCGACGAGCCCGCCTACGAAACGGGCACCGGTGATCGTTCCAAGGTCAAGCGGATCGTGATGACCAGCGGCAAGCTCTATTACGAGCTCGCCGCCGAGAAGGCGAAGCAGAAGCGCGAGGATGTCGCGATCGTTCGGATCGAGCAGCTCTACCCGCTGCCCGTGCGCCGCCTCAACGAGGCGCTCAACGGCTACCCGAACGCCACCGATATCGCGTGGGTCCAGGAAGAACCGGCCAACCAGGGCGCATGGCCCTTCTTCGGCCTGAACCTCCCCGAAACCCTCCCCGAGCGGTTCAAGAAGCTGCGCCGCATCTCCCGCCGCGCCATGTCGGCCCCGTCCTCGGGTTCGAGCAAGGTCCACGCCGTGGAGCAGGCCGAGATCGTCGCCGAGGCGTTCGAGCCGACCAGCTAGTCACGTCCGACACCCGACGCCGGGTCGTATCGCTCCCCCGAGCGAAACGACCCGGCGTCGTCGTTGGGCGACCGATCCACAGAGGCCCACGACTGCGAATTCCCCGAGTACGGCCCGGACCAGACCGAAGGAAGGCAGCGCCGCCCGCACCGGTGTCCGGTCGATGTGCGCGGTCGAGCCGCGGAACAGATCTCGGTGCGCATTACCATCGGCGACTGTGCCGCCATTCCGCTCCGCCCTGACCCACCTGCTCCAGGCGCGTTTCCCGCTGTTGTTCGTGGAATCCTTCGAGGAACAGCGGGTGTTGGACGAGATCGACGCCGCGGTAGCCGGTTTGAAGACCCCGCGCGCGCTGTGGCGTTGGTCGGCGACGGAGGGGCTGCGCCGGGCCGGTGGCCCCCCGGAACGGGAGACGCACGCACCGGCGGCGATGTTGCAGGGGGTGGCGCGGGTGCACGAGCGGGCGGTCTTCGTGCTGAGCGATCTGCACGCCTTCCTCGGCGACGGCACCCAGCAGGCGGATCCGCTGACCGTGCGCGCGCTGCGGGATGTGGTGCGCGATTTTCGGGCCGGGGAACTGGCCCGCACCGTGATCGTGGTCGCGCCGGTGCTGCGGATCCCGCCCGAACTCGAAAAAGATGTCACGGTGGTCGATTTCGCGCTGCCGGGCGAACCCGAGATCCGCGACCTGCTCGAAGGCATGATCATCCGGAATCGCGACACGGTGCACGTGGCGCTGGACGAACGCGGTCGTGACCGATTGACCAAGGCGGCGCTCGGCATGACCCTCGCCGAAGCCGAGAACGCGGTATCGCTGGCGATGGTGAACGGCAGTGCCCTCACCGAATCCGATGTGGAACTGGTGTTGGCGGAGAAAGCGCAGACCATCCGCAAAACCGGACTGCTGGAGTTGGTTCGGAGCGAGATCGATCTCGCCGACGTCGGCGGGCTGGACGCGCTGAAGTCGTGGCTGGACAAGCGGCGTGACTCCTGGCTCGCCGAGGCCGCCGCCTACGGGCTGCCCGCGCCGAAGGGGGTGCTCATCACCGGTGTGCCGGGTTGCGGAAAATCGCTGACGGCCAAGGCCGCCGCCGCGGCGTGGGGACTTCCGCTGATCCGGATGGATATCGGCCGGGTCTTCGCGGGCCTGGTCGGCGCGAGCGAACACAATATGCGCTCGGCCCTGGCGACCGCGGAGGCGTGCGCGCCGTGCGTGCTGTGGGTGGACGAGATCGACAAAGGTTTCGCCGGGGCAGGCACCGCTTCCGACACCGGCACCAGCGCGCGGGTTTTCGGCACCTTTCTCACCTGGTTGCAGGAGAAGACCGGGCCGGTGTTCGTCATCGCCACGGCGAATCGCATCGAGAATCTGCCCCCGGAATTTCTGCGCAAAGGCCGATTCGACGAGATCTTCTTCGTCGACCTGCCGGATTCGTATGAGCGCGCCGATATTTGGCGGCTACACCTGACCCGGCGTCCCGCCGGACCGGCGGGCGGACCGGAACTCACGCCGGAGCTGCTGCGGGAACTGGCCGGGATATCGGAGGGGTTCTCCGGCGCGGAAATCGAACAGGCCGTGGTCTCCGGGCTCTTCGAGGCGTATTTCGATCGGCGCGCGCTGACCGCGGCGGATCTGCTGCACGCGGTGCGAAATACCGTCCCGTTGTCGACGTTGCACGCCGCGCAGGTGACCGAGCTGAGGGAATGGGCGAAATTGCGCGCTGTTCCCGCATCCCGATCGCTGGGCAACGACGGCCTCGCCCCGGAATAATCCATACGTGAGCATTTCTCTGATACTGCTGCCCGTCGCACTCGGCGCGGTCGCGAAAGCCGCCGTCGCGCAGAGTTCTCCCGCACCGAATGTGTGCACCGTGTCGACGCGGTTGCGGGACGCGAGACTGCTGAATCTGGCGTTGCAGGACACGGGTGCGCGCACCACCTCGGCCGCCCCCGACGCCATCGATGTCGAATGGGCGCAGATGACAGCGCAACTGCGGCGCGACGCCGAGGGGGTGTGGCAGGCGCATTTCCACGGCACCGAGGACCGGCAGCGCTGCGTGGACACGGTGCTCGCGATCGACGCGGCCTACGGTTTGCGGGTGCAGGCCGAGGTGTTGCGGCGGGTCCGTGACCAAGCGCCCGCCGCGGGCATGTCGCTCGTGTCGCAGACCGCCAACGCCGACCGCTCGGTGACCATGGTGCTGGAGGTCCGCGAATGAGCCGGCCGGTCCGCATCACCGTGACCGTGTCCGCCGACGGACAGATACAGGCCGAGACGCACGACGCCGTCGGCGAGCAGTGCCTGCCCTACGTCCAGGCGCTGGAGGATCTGCTCGCCGCCGACACCCTGGACAGCACCTACACCGAGGACTGGTGGAAAACCGAGGGGGCGCCCGTGGTCCCGCAGCCGGATCGCGCGCATTTCGCCCAGCCCGCGCGACTGGATCACGAGCGATGAGCCTGCCGCAGCCCGGCAGCCCGCGCTGGCGGGTAACCCACAGCCTCTGGATTCTGCCTACCTTTCTCCTCGGTCTACTGACCTGGGGTTCCTTCTTCTATATCGGCATCCGCACCGGAAAACGGGCGTGGTTGATCACCGGCGGTGTGTACCTGCTGTTGGTCATCGGTTGCTTCGTGGCGATGGGGTTCTCCGGACCCACCACCGACGAGCTCGCCGCCGGGGCGCCGCCGCGCACCCACAGCGAGGAGATCGTCAACACCTGGTTGTCCGGCGCGCTCGTCGCGAACTGGATCGCGGGATTCGTGCACGCGCTACTCGTCCGCCCGCAGTACCTGCACCTGCTGTGGGAGAAGTCGGCGGGGCCTCAGCACGCGATCACGCCGGTGTACCCCAATCGAATTCAGCCGCAATCCGCGAACGGCTGGATCGGCGGTGATCCGCAACAGTATTGGGCACCGCAGCCTCCGTCCGTTCCAGATCCGTGGCACGGCTCCGCCGCACAGGGCTCGCCGTGGCACTCAGCACCCGTACCCGCGCCGGGTACATCTGCCGAACCATGGCCCGCGACGGCTGTTCCCGCACCCGGCTCGCCGAACGCTGGGCAGTCCGTGCCCGCCACCTCACCGTGGCAACGCAATCCGTCCACTCCTGCCGAAGGCGGTCGGCTCGCCCCGCTTTCCGCGCCCGGATCCGCACCGCAATTCGGCCGACCCGCCGCTGCGTCCGAATCCGCCCGGTCGGGCACGCACCGGCCAGCCTCGGATTCCGACGTCACGTCAGACCTCGCCACCGACAGGATCGACGTGAATACCTGCTCGGCCGAACAACTGTCACAGGCGGGCCTCCCCGGGGCCGCGGTGGACGCGGTGCTCGAGGCCCGCAAGAGCACCGCCCCCTTGCGCGATCTGCGCGAATTCGCTCGAGTCACCGGACTGAAACCCCATCAACTCCACCTCGTCGCGGCGCGTCTCTCCTTCTCGGAAACCCCGACACCCGCGGCCCGGGGCCGGAAGCTCGATCTGTGATCCCGAACGAGATCCCCGCCGATTCCCTGCGCCTGGCGCGGGTACTCACCGCCACCGCCGCCGAGGGGCCGGGCCTGCGGACCGCGATCTGGTTGCAGGGCTGCACGATTCGTTGCAAAGGCTGCTTCAACCCGCACATGTGGGCGGATTCCGGCGGCACGACCGTCCCCGTGGGCGAGTGGACCGAACGCCTCCTGCGCGAGGCCACCGCGGCAGGGGTCGACGGCATCACCCTGCTCGGCGGCGAACCCTTCGAGCAGGCAGCCCCTTTGGCGCGCTGCGCCGCGGCCGCCCGCGCACACGGTCTGTCGATCATGACGTTCACCGGCTACGACTACACCGATCTGTGCGCCTGGGCCCAGGTGCGGCCGGATATCGCGGCGCTGCTCGCACACACCGACCTGCTCGCCGACGGCCCGTTCCGCACCGAACTGCTCGACCACCATCGCCCCTGGGTGGGCTCGACCAATCAGGGTCTGCGCGCCCTGACCCCTCGATATCGCGACCTGGATTTCGTGACCGCCCCGGATCGCGTCGAAGTGCGGGTCGGCGCGGACGGCACCGTCGCGGTCAACGGATGGAGCGACATGGACGCGCTCGACACCCTCATCGCGGACCTGGGCGCACGCATCGACCGCCCACACGCCCGGAAAATCGATCCGCGCGACTGACCGTCGCCGGGCCGGACGACCACGCCGCCGACGCCGAGGCACACGCGACCACGGCCGGAGCCGACCGAAAATCAAATACATGTTCGAGAACGGGCGGGAATCGGAACCATACCCAGTCGGTATGCGCCCGTGTCCTACGGTCGACCGTTCGGGAGGACTCTGGACAGAGTTGGGGTGCGGTGGTTGGAAGGAGTGGGGTATGGGTTTATCGAAACGTCACGTCCATATCGAATCCGACTACCTTTCGCTGGATTACACGGCTTCGGCGGAGCAGGCCCGCAATGTCGCCGATGAACTGGCCGAAGGTTTTCCGGAATTCGAAGTGACGGTCGACGACGAACTGCGTGACGGATTGCCGCCTCTCCCCTGCTCGCGTCTGTGGGATTGAGGTCCGCATTTTCCCTGCCGCACCAGATGTTTCGCGTCTCCACGGCTGTTGTGCCGATTCGACGTGGCGCACGGCGGGCGCTCTGCGCATAGGGTGGGAATCGTTGGACGGCGCGACGGTGATTGTGCCGTATCGCGCGTCGAGAAGTAGGTGTCGGTGTCCACGACGGTTGATGACGAGGGTGTGCCCGGACTCGCCTGGGTCACGATGGGGCTGGGGTGGGATCCGGAGACCCGTCGATGGCTGGCCGGTGGCAGACCCGATATCGATCTGAACGCGGCCGCGCTGATGTTCGAGGGTGATGTACTCGTCGATACGGTGTATCACGATCAGTTGATATCCCAGGACGGGGCGGTGCGACTGCTCGCCGACAGCGTCACCGGGGAGGAACCGGGCGACGACGAGGTGCTCACCGTCGACCTGACCAGGTTGTCGCCGAATATCACCACCGTCATCTACCTGGTCACGTCCTACGCCGGACAGTCGTTCGAGCAGATCGACAACGCCTTCTGCCGCTTCGTCGACGGCGTCAACGACATCGAGTTCGCCCGATACATTCTGGACAACGGACCGAATCGCACGGGATTTGTTCCCGGAAAGCTGGTCCTGACGGCGCGGGGATGGCAGTATCAGCCGATCGGCGTGGCCATCGAGGCGAACCATCCGGTCGAGGCGATTCCCCAGCTCGCCCCCTACCTTTCGTGAACCACGCCGGCGCTTTTCACCCGTAGGTGTATATCCGCCGGACAGAAGAGGTTCCGAGTGCGAGTCCTGGTCACCGGTGCGAACGGCTACCTCGGCGGCGCGGTCTGCCGGGCGCTGCGCGACAGCGGGCACACAGTCATCGGTTCGGTGCATCGCGGGCGGTCACTCGCGCCCGCGGACCTGCCGATGCGGGCCGCCGACCTGCGCGATGTCGCCGCCCTCACCCACGCGCTGCACGGTATCGACGCGGTCTGTCATCTCGCCGGGCTCACCCGCGCCCGCGATTCGCATACCGAGCCGCTGCGCTATTTCGAGGTGAACGCGGGCGGCACCGTCGCCCTGTTGCGGGCAATGGAGGCGGTCGGCGTCCGCCACCTGGTATTCGCCTCGACCGCCGCGATCTACGGCACACCGGATCGGCAGCCGATCGACGAGGATCTGCCCGACGACCCGCCCCATCCGTACGCGGCGAGCAAACTGGCCGCCGAAGCGGCCATCACCGCCCAAGCCGCCACCGGCACGCTGTCCGCGGTCATCCTGCGGTTGTTCAATATCGTCGGCGGGTCCAATGCCGACGACGGCGGGATCGTCCCGCGACTGCTCGCCGTCGCCGCCGGCGAACTGCACCGCCTGCCGATCAACGGCGACGGCACCGCCGTTCGCGACTACCTCCACGTCGACGACGCCGCACAGGCTTTCGCCGCCGCACTGACCCGACTGCCCGACCCCGGCGTCTCCCGGCGATACAACATCGGCAGCGGAATCGGCACCAGCGTGAACGAGTTGGTGGCTGCGACCTCCCGGATCACCGGCAATGCCGTCGCGGTCCGGCACCGCCCGGCCGCGACCGAACCGCGCCGACTCGTCTGCGACAACACCCGCGCCAGGAACGAACTGAACTGGACGGCGACCTCCTCCGATATCGACACGATCATCGGCCGCGCCTGGGCGGCCAAGGATCCGAAAACCCGGCCGATTCCGGACACACCGGGAAAGATGTAGCGATCAGCCACCTTCGGGGGCACACGAATTGGGGGCATTCGCGCGGCCCCGCCGCGCGGTAATTTCCGAACCGAGTTATCCACCTGGAGTTTTCGGCGAGGAGGACTGTAGATGGACGATGAGACATGTGCCCCGGCCCCGGAGCTGACGGCACAGCTACTGCGACAGTTCCGACTGATCACCGGCGTCGAGATCGGACCCGACGACGACTATTTCGCGATGGGCCTGGTGACACCGCTGCGGGCACTGGAAATCGTCGCCCTGCTGGAACGCACCTTCGATTTCGAGGTGCACACCGACGACCTGCATCCGGACAATTTCCGAACCGTGCACCGCACGGCCGCATTCGTCGTCCGCAAAGCCGCGGCGGTGACCTGTCGGGCACCCGCGCCCGACCTGGAACGGTTCCTCGCCGAGCACACACACGACAACGCTCCACCACCCGCTCCACACAGGTAATCGCGCTCGCCTCGATTCCCGAACGCCCACCGCTCGTGGGTGCAGATCTCCGACGGCGACGTGCCCTGCCGCGATCAGTAGGCGAGCTCATGCGGGCACAACGTTCGATGGCGTTGCGCAGCCGAACGGTGAAACGTTATTGCACGCCGGGGTCGCGGTGCACCCACACCACGCGGCTGTCCCGGAGTTCGATCTGCGCGGCGATTTCCTCGGGCAGCTCTTCGAGTTCCTCCCACGTCATGAATTCGGGGAGGTCCGGTCGGTCGACGTCGGGCACGGCCGTCATCGTATTCACCCGGGCAACGCACCACGGCGGTAACAGCTGTGGTGACCGACGGGGGTCCGACCTAACGCGTGGACTCGGCGGAAACCGCGGCACGGCCCAACGCTTCGGCGAGCGCCGGATCGAGGGCGAAGGCGAGAGCTACCAGGGATTCGACGAGCAGGTCGACGAGGTCGTCGCGGCCGATGGGTTCCTCACGCAACCACGTCAAGGTCGTCTCCTCGACGAACGCCACCCAGCCCCGCATGCCGAGCAGGAGCCGGGGCCTGCGGTCCTCCTCGATCGGCACCGGCGCTTCGGCGAGGATGATGCCGATGATGACGTCGCGGGTCTGGTCGACCAGAGGTTTCAGGTCGGGGCTCACGCTGGTGGGGCCGCGCAGCAGCGCCAGGTAGGAGGCGCGGTTCTCGGTGACGTATTCGACGTAGCGCCCGATCGAGTCGTGCAGCATGTCGAGCACGCCGAGCGTGGGGTCGGGGGTGACGCGTTCGAGGAGTTCGGCGTTCGCCTGCGCGACGACGGCCAGCTGGAAATCCTGTTTCGTCGGGAAGTAGTGGAAGAGCAGGCCGCGCGAGATGCCCGCTTGTTCGGCGATCTCGGTGATGGAGATGTCCTCGATGGCGCGTTCGCCGAGCATCTTGACCCCGAGGGTTATCAGCTGCACGCGGCGCTGTTCCGGGGTGAGCCGGACACGCTTGGTCGCTCCCGCTTCTCTTGCCACGCCGCCATCTTACTGAACGTGACTCAATAGCTGTTGACTGACGCTCAATAGATCCGTATTCTCACTTATATGAGTCGCAAGGTTACAGACAAAGCCGTCGGCGACCAGCCCACCCGCCACGCCAGGACGATCGTTATCGGCAGTGGGTTCGCGGGGCTAGGGCTGGCTATCCGACTGGGGCAGCAGGGTCGCACCGATTACCTGATCCTCGAACGTGGCAACGACGTCGGCGGCACCTGGCGGGACAACACCTACCCCGGCGCGGCCTGCGATGTGCCGTCGCACCTGTACTCGTATTCCTTCGCGCTCAATCCGGACTGGTCGCGTTCGTTCTCCAAGCAGGGCGAGATCTACCAGTACATCCGCAGTGTCGCCGAGCGGCATCGGGTGCTCGACAAGCACATCTTCGACTGCGACGTGACGAGTGTGCGCTGGAACGCCGACGACGCGCGCTGGGAGATCAGCTCGTCCAAGGGCGAGTTCACCGCGGACACGGTGGTCTCGGCGGTCGGTGGACTCTGCGAACCCGCGCTCCCGGATATCAAGGGCATCAACACCTTCGAAGGCGAGACCTTCCACTCCGCCCGCTGGAATCACGAGATCGACCTGACCGGAAAGCGTGTCGCGGTCATCGGCACCGGGGCCTCGGCCATCCAGATCGTGCCCGCCATCGCGCCACAGGTCGCGCATCTCGACGTCTACCAGCGCACCGCGCCCTGGCTGCTTCCGCGCATGGATCGCCCCTACACGCTGCCGGAACGACTGGCGTTCAAGCACATTCCCGGCTTCCAGCGCCTGTCGCGCGCCGCCATCTACGCCGCGCGCGAGACCCAGGTCGTCGGCCTGGCCAAGGTGCCCGCGCTGATGCGTGGATTCGAACTGCTGGCGAAGGCCAAGTTGCGCTACGAGGTTCGCGACGCCGAACTGCGCAAGAAGGTCACCCCGAACTTCCGGATCGGCTGCAAGCGCATGCTGATCTCGAACAACTACTACCCGGCGCTGAGCCGCCCGAACGTCGACCTGGTCACCGAGGGCATCGCCGAGATCCGCGCGAATTCCATTGTCACCAAGGACGGCACCGAGCGTGAGATCGACGCGCTGATCGTCGCCACCGGATTCCACGTGACCGATTCGCCGACCTACGAGGCCATCACCGGCAAGGACGGTCGCACGCTCAGCGAGGTGTTCGACGAGATCGGTCAGCAGGGCTACAAGGGCGCGTCCATCGCGAACTTCCCGAATATGTTCTTCCTGGTCGGCCCGAACGTCGGCCTCGGCCACACCTCGATGGTGTACATGATCGAATCACAGATCAATTACATCGCCGACGCGCTGGCGACCGTCGACGAAATGGGTTTGCGCACCGTCGAAGTCCGCAAGGACGTCCAGGACGCTTACAACCGTGATTTGCAGGCGAAACTGGGCAAGAGCGTGTGGAATACCGGTGGCTGCGCGAGCTGGTACATGGACAAACATGGGAACAACACCACGTTATGGCCCGATTTCACCTTCGAATTCCGTAGGCTGACAAAGACATTCGACGTGGACGCCTATCAGACGACGGCCGCGTCACGTAACGATCTGAAAGTGGTGGCAGCACCGTGAGCAATGACGCTTATTTCACGGGCAAGGTTTGCGTGATCACCGGGGCGGGTTCGGGCATCGGCCGGGCGCTCGCGGAGAACCTGGCCAAACGAGGCGCCAAGCTCGCGCTCTCCGACATCGATACCGAGGGCCTCGCCGAGACCGCGCGCAGGTGCGAGGAACTCGGCGCGCAGGTGAAATCAGATCGGCTCAATGTGGCCGAACGCGAGGCGGTGTTGCTCTACGCCGACGCGGTGAAAGCGCATTTCGGCGTCGTGCACCAGATCTACAACAACGCGGGAATCGCCTATCACGGCGACGTGATCAAGTCCGAGTTCAAGGACATCGAGCGGATCATGGACGTCGACTTCTGGGGCGTCGTCAACGGCACCAAGGCCTTCCTACCGCTGCTCATGGAGTCCGGCGCGGGCCATGTCGTCAATGTCTCCAGCCTGTTCGGGCTCATCGCCGTGCCCGGCCAGAGTGCCTACAACTCGGCCAAATTCGCGGTGCGCGGTTTCACCGAATCGCTACGCCAGGAAATGCTGGTCGGTAAGCATCCGGTGAAGGTGACCTGCGTGCACCCCGGCGGCATCAAGACCGCCGTCGCCCGCAATGCCACCTACGCCGACGGCATCGACGCCAAGAACGCGGCATCGATGTTCGACGCGAAATTGGCGATCCACACCCCCGAGATGGCCGCGCAGACCATCACCGAAGGGGTGCGCAAGGGCCACGGCCGCGTGCTCATCGGCTGGGAGGCCAAACTGCTCGATCTGTTCGTGCGGATCACCGCGTCGGGCTACCAGCGCATCTCCGCCGCCGTCAACCGGCCATTCCTGCCGTAGACCATGCGCGATTTCGATATCCCGCTGCCCCTCGCGCGGGCGGTGCTCGATCCCGTCTTCCGCGTCATCCTCAACGATCGCCTGCCGTTCGCGGCGCAGCGCGTGCTCATGGACGTGATGTCGCGCGCACAGCCGGTACCGGACGACACCGTCGTGCGCCGACTGCGGCTGGCGGGCAGGCCAGCGGAGCGGATCACCTCGGCCTCGACCGTGATCGACGGGCCACGCGCGCGGGCGGCGGAGTCGGGCGCGATCCTGTACCTGCACGGCGGCGGGTACACGGTCGGCTCGCTGACCACGCACCGCTCGCTGGCGGCCCGGCTCGCGCACGGCACCGACTGTCCGGTGTACGTGCTCGACTACCGACTCGCGCCGGAGCACCCCTTCCCCGCCGCGCTCGACGACGCGGAGACCGCGTTCCTCGAACTCGTCCGAGAGAAGGGGCACCGGCCCGAGCGCATCGCGATCGCGGGTGATTCCGCGGGCGGCGGACTCACCCTGGCCACCGCGCAGCGACTCGTCGCCGATCACGGGCTCGCCCCCGCCGCGCTCGGACTCATCGCCCCGTGGAGCGACCCGAACCTGATTCCCGACCGCGAACGCGATCTGGTCGTCAATCGGCCCTGGTCACGCTCGTGCGCCGCGGCCTACCTCGGCGCGGGCGACGGCGACGATTCCGGCTACGCGCCACTGCGCGGTGCACTGCACGGCCTGCCGCCGACCTACCTCCAGGTCGACGAGGGCGAGATGCTCTACGACCAATGCCTGACGCTGGAGGCGGCGCTGCGCGACGCGGGCGTGCACGTCCGGTTCAGCCGGACACGCGGACTGTGGCATGTCGCGCAACTACAGGCCGGGCTGATCGGGTCCGCGGCCGCCGAGGTGCGGGAACTGGCCGATTTCCTGCGCGAAGCGTTACAGCCGGTGTCGGTCCGGGATCTAGGATGATCACGCACCCCGTATCCACCGGCCGATGGTTCCGCTCGAAATAAGATTCGGACAAATTTCCGGTGGTCGACATGACGACGCGCCCATACGTGTCGTAGATTACTGGCGAGTAAACCACGTGGAAGGGCAGTGATGCGCGAGTTCGAAGTTCCGGCTTCCTACACCATTCCGGAAGACGCGAACAATTCCGACAACGTCTTCCGGCATGCCGAACAGTCACCGAACGCGGTGCTGTTCAACCTGTCGGACGACAACGGCGGCTGGCGGAATGTCACCGCCGCGGAGTTCGCGAAGACGGTGACCGGCATCGCGAAGGGTTTGATCGCCTCGGGCATCGAACTCGGTGACCGCGTCGCGATCATGGCCCCCACCCGGTACGAATGGGTCGCCTTCGACTTCGCCATCTGGGCCGCGGGCGGCTGCACCGTCGCCATCTACGACAGCTCCGCCGCCGAGCAGGCCAAGTGGATCCTGCAGGATTCGGCCACCAAACTGCTGGTCCTCGACAACGACAAGCACCGCGCCACGATCGACGAGATCGAGGCGGGCTCGCTGGCGGATCTGAAGGAAACCCTCCAGATCGACAAGGGCGCGGTCGAACAGCTGATCGAGCGCGGCGCCGACCTCGACGACCAGGTCGTGCACGACCGTCGCAAGCAGGTCAAGGCGGCCTCGCCCGCGACCCTGATCTACACCTCGGGCACCACCGGCCGCCCCAAGGGCGTCATGCTGTCGCACGCCAACCTCTGGGCGGAATCGAAGTCCGACCGGCTCGCGCTGCGCAAGTACATCCAAGAGGGCAAGAAAACCCTCATGTTCCTGCCGCTGGCCCACGTCTTCGCGCGCGCGGTCACGCTGACCTCGTTCGACGCCAAGGTGGTCCTCGCCTTCACCTCCGACTGGACCACCCTGGTCGAACAGTTCGGCAGCTACCACCCGCACTTCATCCTCGCGGTGCCGCGTGTGTTCGAGAAGGTGTTCAACGGCGCCAAGCAGAAGGCGCACGACGGCGGCAAGGGCAAGATCTTCGACGCCGCCGCGGACACCGCCATCGAGTGGAGCGAATCCCTCGACAACGGCGGCCCGGGTCTGGTGCTCAAGCTCAAGCACGGCGTGTTCGACAAACTCGTCTACAGCAAACTGCGGGTCGCGCTCGGCGGCCAGTGCCAGGCGGCCGTCTCGGGCGGCGGACCGCTCGGCGCGCGCCTCGGCCACTTCTTCCGTGGCGTCGGCGTCACCGTCTACGAGGGTTACGGTCTCACCGAATCCACCGCGGCGGTCACCGTCAACACCCCCGAGAACCTGCGAGTCGGCAGCGTCGGCAAGCCGATCGAGGGCCATTCGGTCAAGATCGCCGAGGACGGCGAACTGCTGCTGCGCGGTTCGGTCGTCTTCGACGGCTACTGGGGTAACGCGGAAGCCACCGAGGAGGCCTTCGCCGACGGCTGGTTCAAGACCGGCGATCTGGGCGCGATCGACGCCGACGGCTTCGTCACCATCACCGGCCGCAAGAAGGAGATCATCGTCACCGCGGGCGGCAAGAACGTCTCCCCCGCGCTGCTCGAGGATTCGCTGCGGGCCCATCCGCTGATCAGCCAGGTCATGGTGGTCGGCGACGGTCAGCCCTTCGTCGGCGCGCTGATCACCCTCGATCCCGAGGCGCTGCCGGGCTGGAAGGAACGCAACAGCGTCGCCGCGGACACCCCGATCGAGCAGCTGATCGAGAATCCGGCCATCGTCGCCGAAATCGATGCCGCGGTCGCGGACACCAACAAGAAGGTGTCGCACGCCGAGGCCATCAAGAAGATCCGCATCCTCGCGGTCGACTGGACCCAGGAGACCGGCGAACTCACCCCGAAGATGTCGCTCAAGCGCGCCGTCGTGATGAAGCAGTACGCCTCCGAGGTGGAGAAGATCTACAGCTGATCTCCTCGTGACAGCAACGGCGCCGCCCGCGAATCGAATTCGCGGGCGGCGTTGTCGTATCGGGCCCTTCCCGATGTTCGTCTGCCGTCAGAAAATGGTCACATCGACGGCACGGGGGCGGCAGTAGGCTCGGTTCATGGCGCGACTGTGGTATCGGATGGCGGCCGGGATCGTCTCGGCGGGCCTGGCACTCGGCGTCGCCGAAGTGCTCGCCGCCTTCGTCGGCTCCGAAACCGCACCGGTGCAGGTCCTCGGCTCCACGGTGATCGACCACACGCCGGGTGGATTGCGCGAGTGGGCGATCCAGACTTTCGGCACCAGCGACAAAATGGTGCTCTACCTGTGCATGGCGGTGGTCGCGATACTGCTGGCCGCCTTCGTCGGCGTCGTCGAACGCGGCAACCGCGCGATCGGCTCGTCGGTGTTCGCGGTGTTCGGGATCGTCACCGCGGTCATCGCGGTCGAACAGCACGGGTTCTCCGCGGCGTTCCCGACGGTCGTCGGTGTCGCGGCGGGGATCTACGCGCTACGGGTACTCACCCGCCGCGTCGAGGCGGTCGAGGCGGTCGAGGCGGTCGAGGCGGTCGAGGCGGTCGAGGCGGTCGAGGCGGTCGAGGATGATCGGCTCACCCCCGGAGACCGCACCCCGGACCACACTCCCGCATCGTCGGTATCGACCGCCCGACCGCGAGCCATACCGCATCCGGCCCTCGTGCCGGACGGCGTGAGCGCGTTGCGACGCCGACAGCTGCTGCGCGGTGTCGCCGTCACCGGCGGGGTAGCGCTGGTCGCCGGATTCGGCGGCCGACTGCTCGGTTCGCGACGGGCCGACGTCTCGGGTGAACGAGCGGCGGTACAGCTGCCGGAACCGGTGGGTCCGCCGATTTCCCTTGCGCCGGAAGCGGATCTGCGCATTCCCGGACTGACCCCGTATCTCACCCGCAATGCCGATTTCTACCGGATCGACACCGAACTCATCGTGCCGCAGCTGTCGATCGAGGACTGGTCGTTGCGCATCCACGGCATGGTCGATCGCGAGATCGTCATCCGCTGGGCGGATCTGGCGAATCGGGAGGCGATCGAACGGCTGGTGACATTGGCGTGCGTATCCAATTCGGTGGGCGGCGATCTGATCGGCAACGCGATGTGGCGCGGTTACCGGATCGACGAAATGCTCGCCGAGGCGGGCCCGCACCCCGACGCCGACATGGTCATGTCACACAGTGTGGACGGATGGACCGCGGGAACCCCGCTGGCGGCACTCACCGACGGCCGTGACGCGCTGCTCGCCGTCGGCATGAACGGTGAGCCGCTTCCGGTGTCCCACGGCTACCCGGCCCGCATGGTCGTGCCCGGCCTGTACGGCTACGTCTCGGCCACCAAATGGGTGACCGAACTCGAGGTCACCCGGTTCGACCGCGCGATGGCCTACTGGACCAAGCGCTGGTGGTCCCCGTACGGCCCGGTCAAGACCGGCACCCGCATCGACACCCCCCGCGCGAACGCCAAGATCTCGAAGGGCACCGTCGCCATCGCCGGAGTCGCCTGGGCCCAGCACCGCGGCATCAGCGCCGTCGAGGTCCAGATCGACGGCGGCCCGTGGCAGCAGGCCAGACTGTCCGCCGAACAATCCATCGACACCTGGCGCCAATGGGTCTACGAATGGAACGCCACCCCCGGTTCGCACACCGTCTTCGCCCGCGCCACCGACGGCGCGGGCGCCATCCAGACCGCCGACCGCATGGGCGCCCTACCCAACGGAGCCACCGGCCACCCCGAGGTCGCCTTCACCGTCAAATAGTCGCCGGGGAGCCCGGCTCGAGCGGAGATCCGCTGCCACCGCACGATCGCCACTCCGCCGTCGGGGCAGTTCGCGGCAACTAGGATCGAACACGGAATCCGTTGCCCACCCCGAGGAGCGCAGCATGTCCGCCGTATTCGATTGGGCCAGAGAAGAAAATCTGCAGCCCGAACTCATCACGGTGGAAGTCTGGCGGGAGCTTCCGGAGGAGTTCTGCCGCCTGGTCGAAATCGTCAACGGCGAGGCCGTACGGGCGGAGTCGCCGTCGCGTCCACATCAGACGGCGGCCCGCCGCCTCACGGATCTGCTCGATACCGCGATCACGACGCACCGCCGTCGATCTCCCGATGAATGCCTCGATGTGAATACGGACTTCGATGTGCTGTTGTGGGAAGCCCCACGCACGACCATCCGCCGACCCGACATCGCGGTATTCGAGTGCGCACCCGCCGATCTGCGCCCCTTGCCCGCTCATATGGTGAAACTCGCCGTCGAGATCGTGTCACCGGGGACGAGCAAGGTCGATCTGGTGGAGAAGAAGGCGGAATACGCGGTCGCCGGAATTCCCTGGTACTGGATCGTGTGGGTCGTCGACGACCGGGTCTCGTCGATCGAGATCCACGTACTGGATCACACGCTCGGGCAGTACCGACCGCATGTCGAGATGACGCCGACGGCATCCACCGCGACCATCGACCTACCGATTCGGGTCGCGGTGGATTGGAGTCGGCTCGACGGACTCACCCGGTGACGCTCAGCCCGCGAGGGTGTCGGCCTTCGAGAGTTTGTCGGTCGGTTCCGCCGCGCGGCCACGGGAGTGGCTGACGAACAGGGCCGAGGCGACGACGCCGATGAGGAGGATGCAGGCGGGGAGCAGCATCGATTCGGCGAGTGCGGAACTGAAGGCGTCCTTGACGAATTCCGGTATGGCGCCCTGACCCGCGCCGCCTTCGGCGACCTTGCCGCCGCCGAGTCCGTTGGCGCTCATGCGGGAGGCGATGAGTGCGCTGATCGCGGCGCTGCCGAGGACCGAACCCACCTGGCGGGTGGTGTTGTAGATACCCGCGCCCGCACCGGCCTGCTGGACCGGCAGGTTGTGGGTCGCCGTCGACGCGAGCGGAGCCCAGATGCAGGCGTTGGCGAAGCCGGCGAGCGCGGCGGCGATGAGGAAGACCGCGATCGGGGAATCCGGTGTCATCAGCGCGGCGAACCAGAAGACGGAGGCCGCGAAGGCGGTGAAGCCGATGGTCGGGACCAGCCGCGGCGGCAGGCGATCGGAGAATTTGCCGATGACCGGGGCGAAGAAACCGGTCACGATCGCCATCGGCGCGAACACCAGGGCGGATTTGGTCGGCGACATCTCGCGGACGGCTTGCAGGTAGAAGTAGGCGGGCACCATCAGCGCGGTGATGGCCGCGCCCATGGCGGCGATGGCGAGATTCGACAGCGCGAAATTGCGGTCCTTGAACAGGCTCAGCGGCAGCAACGGCTCACCGCGGTTGCGGGCCTGGTTCCAGATGAACGCGGCGAGTACGAGCACACCCGCGCCGATCATCAGCCAGATACCCACCGACCAGTCGTAGGAATTCCCCTCCTGGATACCGAAGACCAGCAGGAACAGACCGACACCGCTGAGCACGATGCCCGGGATGTCGAATTTGTGGTCGTTGGTCTCCAGCGACGGCACCAGCCAGACGGCCAGCCCGAACGCGATGATGCCGACGGGCACGTTGACGAAGAAGATCCACTCCCAGCCGAGGCTGTCGACGAGCACGCCACCCAGAATCGGGCCGACCAGTGTCGCGAGACCCGCGACGCCGCCCCACAGGCCCATCGCCGCGCCACGACGATCCGGCGGGAACGTCCTGGTGATGACGGCCATCGTCTGCGGGGTCATCAGCGCCGCGCCGAGTCCCTGCACCGCGCGGGCCGCGATCAGCATGCCGATGGTGCCGGAAAGACCGCACCACAGCGACGCGGCGGTGAAGACGGCGAGACCGATGAGGTAGATGTTCTTGGGGCCGTAGCGGTCGCCGAGCCTGCCGGTCACCAGCAGTGGCACGGCGTAGGTCAGCAGGTAGGCGCTGGTCACCCAGATCACCGAGGAGACATCGGCTCCCAGGTCTTCCATGATCGCCGGGTTCGCGACGGCGACGATGGTCATATCGAGCAGGATCATGAAGAAGCCGACGACCAGCGCGGTGAGCGCCAGCCACGGATTACGTTGGGTGGTCATAGGTTCGGTTCCATTTCTCGGAAGCTTCGAAGGTTGGTGAGCGATCGGGGCCCGGCGTGCCGGACTCCGTCGCGAGATCACGGGGAGGCCGCGGCGGCGCGGCGGGGTACGGGCGCACGCTCGGTATTCCCGGCGTCGGCCCACGGATGTTCCGGTCCGGCGATCCTCGCGCCGGTTTCCGGGTCGAATCGCTCCCACTCCAGCGCGCCGCTGCCGAGTTCGGCGAGGAAGCCGTCGATCCACGCGATCTCCGCGCCGACGGTCGCGCGCAGATACGGCAGCACGATCCAGTACCGACGCGGGACCTGGTGTCTGGTGGCCCAGTCCGTCATGCGGTCGAAATCCTCGATATCGGCGCGCAGATGCCGTAGCCGTTCCTGGAGCAGGGCGGTGACGTCGGCGGCGGGCAGATTGTGCGCCTCCGCCAGCGCGAGCGGGAACATCGGATATTCGGCGTGCGGGTACCGGATGACCTCGGCGACCTTGTTCCGCAGCGCCTGTTCACCGAGTTCGGTGATGCGATAGGTGGTGCGTTCGGGACGATTACCCGACCGGTCGACGCCTTCGGCACGCACCAATTCGTGCTCGGCCAGTCGCGCGACCGTGTGATAGAGCGATCCCGGGCGGACCTTGACCAATAGGTCTTCGCCACGACTGATCAGCAGCTGATACATCTCGTACGGATGCATGGGCCGCTCCGCCAGCAGAGCCAGCACGGCGACCGCGAGCGCGGTCACCCCGGGACGCGCCTGTTGTCCCATTCCTTCCCCTCTCCGTGGTCGAGCGTGGCACCGGCGATCCGCGGCCGGTATATCCCACGCCAAATACTCCACACGGAATATACGGTCCGGAGCATCGGGGTGGCAAGGGGGTTCCGCGCACACGATCCGTGATGGAAATGCCTCGTAGAGGCCCGAAATGACGGTATTGCGAAGATCAGAGGGCGTGCTCGTCCAGCCAATCGCGCGCCGCGGTCGCGGCGGAGGTTCCGGCGCGGACCTTCAGGATCAGGTCGACCAGATCCTCGGTGGTCAGCTCACCCGCGACGTAGTTCAGTTTCTCCAGGCGACGGTCATCGAGCATGCCCTTGCGGAAGATCGGGAGCACGTTCTGCGCGGGGAGCGCGTAATCCTCATCGGTGAGGATCGCGAGGCCATCGGCTCCGCCGGGGGTCAGAGCGGGCGGGCCGGAGAGGACGCCGACCGGCGAACCGCCGTCCAGCAAGGCGTTTCGCAACGTCGCCGCGTCGGGCAGTGGGCGTTCTCGGGCGAAGTCGCATCCGGCGATCGAGAGTCGCGCGGACGACGCGCGCAGAATGTCGGGGGCGGGGGCGATTCCGGCTTCCCACTCGCCGCAGCGCGGGCCGATGTCGGCGATCGAACGCAGGTCCTCTCGGTCGGCGACCTCGGCGGGCAGTAGGACGCGCGGCCGCATATCGGTCCCGTCGGCCGGATCGGCGACGACGATGCCCTCCGGCAGCGCCCGATTCAACGCGACGGTCACCTGCTGCGGAGTTCGGGCGGTCGTGGCGGAATCCAGGTAGGCCAGCAGTTCTCCGCTGTGTTCGCCGACGAGACCGATCCGGCCCGCGTCGAGTGCGGCGAGATAGTCGGGCCGCGCTCCGAGCTGTGGCAGCACCGCGACGGTGAGTCCGGTGCGCGCGAGCGCGCCCGCGTAGATCTCGGCGAGCACCCGGGATTCCACCGAATCTCCCGCGCCGACAACGAATGCCGAACGCGCGTCGTCGCTGCCGCACGATACTGCGGTGACAGCGGCCGTGACCAGCAACAACCGTGCCAGCATCCGCTTCGACGCGGCCAGCAACATCCGACGACACCAACTCTCCGAAGTCGACAGAGCCGACACAAAGGCTCAGTAGCGGGCAGTATGGACAACCAGAATGTACCGGTGGCCGTCGTCATCCGGCCGCTCGCATAGCTCGCTCTGCCGGAAGGACCCCAGTGGATACCACATCGACCCCCGATGCCGCGCGGCACCGGCGCTCGGCGCTGCGCTTGGCCTTGCGCGCCACCCGATTCCTGATCGCCGCCGCGGCATTGGCGACGGCCATGATCCTGTCGGCCTGCGGTGATTCCGATCCACTGGCCGCCGACGGCGATTGCTCGGGCGACACCGTCGTCGTGGGGTCGGCGAATTTCCCCGAATCGGAGACCGTCGCCGAGATCTACGCGGAAGTGCTGCGCGTCAACGGTTTCACCGTCGAAACCCGGCTGAATATCGGCAGCCGCGAGGCCTACATCCCGGCGCTGCGCCAGTGCGCGATCTCGGTGATCCCGGAGTACACCGGCAACCTGCTGCAATACCTGGACAAGAACGCGACGGCGACCAGCGCCGCCGACGTCGATGCCGCGCTGGTCACCGCCCTCGGTTCCGATCTCGTCATCGGCACCCCGGCCCAGGCCCAGGATTCCGACGCCGTCGTCGTCACCAAGGCCACCGCCGACCGCTGGAATCTGCGCACCATCGCCGATCTCGCGCCCCATTCGGCCGAGGTGAAATTCGGCGCTCCCGCGGAATTCCAGGAGCGCGCGGGCGGACTGCCCGGATTGAAGAAGAACTACGGACTCGACATCGCCGCGAACAATTTCGTGCCGATCGCCGACGGCGGCGGTCCCGCGACGGTCCGAGCCCTGGTCGAGGGACAGGTGACCGCGGCCGATATCTTCACCACCTCGCCCGCCATCACCCAGAACAACCTGGTGGTGCTCCAGGATCCGAAGAACAATTTCCCCGCGCAGAACGTGGTGCCGCTGTTCAACGCGGCGAAGAAATCCGATAGGGCGCTCGCCGCGCTGAACGCCGTCTCCGCGAAATTGACGACGCAGGAACTGCTCGCGTTGAACGAAGCCGTTTCGGGGACGAGCAAGACCGAACCGAAAGCGGCGGCCGTGGCGTGGGTGAACGCCATGGGACTGAACAAGCCCCTCGGCTAGTCGGCTCGAGCACTGAAATACAGGATTACCAGGAGATACCGTTTGTCCGATATCGAATTTCGCGGTATCAGCAAGATCTATCCGGACGGCACCCTTGCCGTCGGCGATCTCGACCTGAATATCGAATCGGGTTCGCTCACCGTGTTCGTCGGTCCCTCCGGCTGTGGCAAGACCACGTCGATGCGGATGATCAACAGGATGATCACGCCGACCTCGGGGGCGATCACCGTCGACGGCGTCGATATCTCGACGGTGGATCCGGTGACATTGCGCCGCGGGATCGGATATGTGATCCAGAGCGGCGGGCTGCTGCCGCATCGCACGGTGCTCGACAATGTCGCGACGGTCCCCGTTCTTCGCGGTGCTTCACGCAGGGCCGCGAGGGCCGCCGCGCTGGAGGTGCTCGACCGGGTCGGGCTGGATCGCGCTCTGGCGCAGCGGTATCCGGCGCAGTTGTCGGGTGGGCAACAGCAGCGGGTCGGGGTGGCGCGGGCATTGGCCGCCGATCCGCCGATCCTGCTGATGGACGAGCCGTTCAGCGCGGTCGATCCGGTGGTGCGGGCGGAACTCCAGGGCGAAATGCGAAGACTACAGGCCGAATTGCGCAAGACGATCGTGTTCGTCACCCACGATATCGACGAGGCGATCACCCTGGGCGATCGCCTCGCGGTCTTCGGTCGCGGTGGCGTCCTCCAGCAGTACGACACTCCGCGACATGTACTCGCACGGCCCGCAACGGATTTCGTCGCGGAATTCGTCGGGCGCGACCGTGGCTATCGCGGCCTGTCGTTCCGAACCGCCGCACACGTTCCCGTACACGAGATCCGGACCGCACGCGCCGACGAGGTGGCGGACCTGCGGCCCGCACCGGGCGAATGGGTGCTGGTGGTCGACGCGGCGGACCGGCCGTCCGGGTGGGTCGATATCGCCGGTGCGGCGTCGGTGCGCGCCGGAACCTCTCTCGCCGAGAGCATGTCGGCGGGCGGTTCGTTGTTCGCTCCCGGCGCGGATCTGCGCCAGGCGATGGACGCGGCCATCTCCTCGCCGTCGGGAATCGGTGTGGCGGTGGATGATTCCGGCGCGGTGCGGGGTGGCGTGCGGGCGAGCGACGTCGTCCGAGTACTGGCCGAACAGCGGTCTGTCGAGGACGCCGAACGCCACGGCCTCTCCCCCGACGGCGCCGGATGAGCACGGTCAGAGGTGTTCGATGCGCTATCTGATCGACAATTTCTCCGTCGTCATGGGATTCACCCGAACCCACGTGTATCTGGCGCTGGTGCCGTTGGTGATCGGATCGGTGATCGCGATTCCGGTCGGCGCGTCCGTTCGTCGAGTGCGTTGGCTGCGCCGGGTCACCGTGACCGTGGCGAGTCTGGCCTACACGGTGCCGTCGCTGGCCCTGTTCGTCATCATCCCGCCGCTGGTCGGCATCTCGACGATCGATCCGCTCACGGTGATCATCGCCCTGTCGGTGTATTCGACCGCGCTGCTGGTGATCGCGGTTCCGGCCGCCCTCGATTCGGTGGCAGCCGATGTCATCGACGCCGCCGACGCCATCGGCTACGGTCCGCTGCGTCGCACCCTCACCGTCGATATGCCGCTGGCCGTGCCGGTTTTCGTCTCGAGTATGCGGGTCGTCGTGGTCAGCAATATCGCGATGGTGTCGGTGGGCGCGCTGATCGGGGTCGGCGGGCTCGGCAAACTGTTCACCCAGGGCTATCAGCGCGACTATCCCGACGAGATCGTCGCGGGCATCATCGTGACGCTCGCGCTCGCGCTGATCTTCGACCGCGCGGTCTATGCCCTCGGTCGTCTCGCCACGCCGTGGACGCGCGGGGGCGGACGCACCGCGAAGGGCGGCGGCACATGAGTCTGTTTCTCGACGCATGGACCTATCTCACCGACGGCGCGAACTGGGGCGGTCCGGCGGGCATCGGAACCAGGATCGCGCAACATCTCTGGTACAGCGCTCTCGCGGTCGCAGCCTCGGCCGTGGTGGCGGTGCCGCTGGGACTGGTGATCGGGCATACCGGTCGGGGCGCGGCGCTGATCGTCGGCTTCGCGAATTCGATGCGCGCGCTGCCGACCCTCGGACTGCTCACCTTTCTGGTGCTGCTGCTCGGGCTCGGCCTGATCCCGCCGCTGCTGGCCCTGGTCACCGTCGGCATCCCGCCGTTGCTCGCGGGCACCTACGCGGGTATCGCGAATGTGCCCGACGACGTGGTCGACGCCTCGCGCGCGGTCGGCATGACCGAACGCCAGATCCTGTTCCGCGTCGAGATCCCCAATGCCATGCCGATTCTGCTCACCGGCCTGCGTGGGGCGACGTTGCAGGTGGTCGCCACCGCGACCATCGCCGCCTACGTCGACCTCGGCGGTCTCGGGCGCTACATCTTCGACGGTATCGGCCTGTACCGCTACGACCGCGTGCTGGTCGGCGCGATCCTCGTCGCGGTACTGGCCATGGCGCTCGACGGCATCCTGGCCCTCGCGGTGTGGGTGAGCGCGCCGGGCACCGGTCGTCTGCGTCGTGGACTCGCGCCGATCACAGTGGCGAATTCGATCCGGCCCACTTCGTAGGGAGGCCGATCCGCACCGGAAGCGGGAGCGTCCCGGTCCGAATTCGGACCGGGACGCTCCCGTGGAGATTCGAACCGCCTACGCGACGCCCTCGGCGCGAGCCGCGTTCGCCACCGCTTCGGCGACGGCGGGCGCGACACGGGGGTCGAGCGGGCTCGGGACGATCTTTTCCGGGCCGAGCTCGTCGGCGACGACGCTCAGGATGGCGTCCGCGGCGGCGATCTTCATACCCTCGGTGATCCGGCGGGCGCCCGCGTCGAGCGCGCCCTTGAACACACCGGGGAAGGCGAGGACGTTGTTGATCTGGTTCGGGAAATCGCTGCGGCCGGTGGCCACGATCGCGGCGTACTTGCGCGCCACCTCGGGGTGGATCTCCGGATCCGGGTTGGACATCGCGAAGACGATCGACTCCGGGGCCATCGAGGCGATGAGCTCCTCGGCGATCAAACCGGCGGACAGACCGAGGAACACGTCCGCGCCTGCCAGGGCCTCGGCCGCGCCACCGTTGAGACCGCGCGGGTTGGTGCGCTGGGCCAGTTCGGACTTGACCTCGTTGAGGTCGGTGCGCTCCCGGCTCACGATGCCGCGCGAGTCGAGGACCGTCACGTCCTTCACGCCCGCGGCGAGCATGATGTTGGTGCACGCGACGCCCGCCGCGCCCGCACCGGAGACGACGACCTTGAGTCCGTCGATGGCGCGACCCTGGACCCTGGCCGCGCCGTTGAGCGCGGCGAGCACCACGATGGCGGTGCCGTGCTGGTCGTCGTGCATGACGGGGCAGTCGAGCGCCTCGATGACGCGCCGCTCGATCTCGAAGCAACGCGGAGCCGAGATGTCCTCGAGGTTCACCGCGCCGAAGCTCGGGCGCAGGCGGATCAGCGTCTCGACGATCTCGTCGACATCCTTGGTGTCGAGCACGATCGGGATCGAGTTCAGGCCTGCGAACTTCTTGAACAGCGCGGCCTTGCCCTCCATGACCGGAAGCGAGGCGCGCGGGCCGATGTCGCCGAGTCCGAGAACCGCGGTGCCGTCGCTGACGACGACGACCAGGCGGTCGGTCCAGGTGTACTGCTTGGCCATCGACTCGTCTTCGGCGATGGCCCGGCTGACCTGCGCGACGCCGGGGGTGTAGGCGATCGAGAGGTCGCGCTGGGTCTCCAGCGGAGCTGACAGCTCGACCGAGAGTTTGCCGCCGAGGTGGCCCGCGAAAATCTCTTCCGACGTGATCGAGGAAAGGGAGGCCGGATCTTCGGTGCGGTTCACCGCGGTGGCATTCGGTGCGTCAGTCACAGGTGACACGATTTCACTCCTGCTCGGGTCGGGCTCAACCGGGGGACGGTTACCGCCGGGTACTGAGGTGATAAATGATTCGAACCGCTCATCGAGTGCTCCGGTCGATCAGTTTCGCATTCCGATCGCGCGCAGGGAACCTGCAGCAGGATATCGAATTCGCGGTGCGTCGCTGATCCGCGAAGCGGAGCCGGAGGGTGTTCCGGGCGGATATGCGGTGCGATCCTCGGGGCGCCGCGGTGCGCGGCGGAGAAGATCGTCATCGTTCCCTGACCCGGCGGTGGCAAGGGCGGGAATCCGCAATATTCTGCCAGCCTCGACGACGACTTGCCAAACCGGTGTGTGCTATACCGGTCGCGCGTCATATTCCGAGGGTAGGGCCCGGGAATTACCCCGAGGTAAGGGGAAACTCGCACCCCGGCGAACAGGGTCTGTGAGGAGACGCAGCGCACCCGGACCGGCGCGGTGAGCCGACCGGTCGGCGCGGGCGTCGACCATATCGGAGGCGCGCTCACAGGGGTAGCGGATCCGCCACGCCGCCACGGTGTCCGTCGGCGGGTTCCTCGGCGACGGGCCGAGCGGGCGGATGTGCGGCCAGGACCGATTCCTGACCGGCGAGCGGCCGGGCGGACGGTTCGGCGACCTGGACGTCGACGGGCTCGCGCGGCAAGACGGCGAGCACCGATTCCTGCCCCGCGATCCTGCGGACGTCGGCGGCGGTGAGCTGGTCCGAATCGTCGCGCGTGTCGGGGCTCTCGGCGCCGGTGGACCGTTCGCCTGCGCCGACCCGACTCCACGGCCGGGTCTCCGGACGCACCCAGACCTCGTCGAGACCGCCGGACATCAGCCGCACCCGCCAATCGGCGTCGGGGCCGGGGTGGTCGGTGCGGCGATGCATACCCCTGGTCTCGGTGCGGGCCAGCGCGCTGTATTTGGTCCAGCGCGCCACCGCGAGCAGCGCGGCGGCCTGCCTGGCGCGCAGCCGACCGGCACCGCGTCCGCCGAGATCGAATTCGGCGCCTGGCCACATCCCGTCCAGTTCCCCGATGCTGTCGCGCAGGCTGCCCGCGCTGCGCCAATAGCTGCGTCGCAACGGCAAGGTGTGTTCCTGCACCAGACCGACCACCGCGCGCGGATCGACGCGCGGCCGATCGTGCAGTCCCGCGCCGGGCACCGGATTCGCGGCCCTGGGTATCCCCCTGGCGACGGCGAATCGGGCCGCGCTCGCACCGGCCCAGACGCCGGAGGCGAGCGCCCACGCGCCGCCCTGTCCGCCGAATCCGCTGACCGCGCCGGTGATGGCTTCCCTGGTGGTGACGTCACCGGCTCCGTACAGGCCGGAAACCGTGGTCGCGCAATCGGTTCCGGTGATGTGCAGGCCGCCGGTGCCGCGCACGGTGCCCTCCAGTACCGCCCGCAGCGGAATCCGCCGGGACCGGTCGACCACGCCTTGGCGCGACAGCCAGATCCCCACGACTTCGGGCAGATCTTCGACGGCGGCGTAGACGCGCCTGCCCGCGGCGAGCGCGGCGAACGCGTCGGTTCCGAGGTCGGCGAGGTCGGCGCCGGATTCGTCGTACACCGTGGGGAAATGCGCGGCCAGTCCCGGCGCCGAACTCGAATGTCGTGCGACCGTGGGCAGACTCAGGGCCGGGGCCAGGCCGTAGGCGCTGGAGAACTCCATCCCGGACAGTTCGGCGCCCGCTTCCACCGCGAGCAGCAGTCCGTCACCGGTGTCGACATCGGTGCCGGGTCCGCCGGACAGGAAGGCGCAACCGCCGGTGGCGACGACGACCGCGCCCGCGCGCACGGTCCACGGCAGATACCGGTTGTGCGGTTGCAGGCCGGTCGCGCCCGAGACGACACCGTCGGCGTCGGTGAGCAATTGCAGCGCCGGGTGGTGATCGAGAATTCGGACGCCGGCCTCGCGCAGGCGTCGGCGCATCCGGCGCAGATAGCTCGCACCGTCGACGCACACCCGCGAGGACTTGCGGTGGGCGTTGCGATCGGTGCCGGGGAATCGGTAGCCCCAACGCGCCAATTCGTCGATGCGACGATATGTCTCGTCCAGGACCATGTCGATCCACATGGGGTCGCCCAGGTCGCCGCCGTGCGCGCAGGCGCGGCGGACGGCGTCGTCACGGTCGGGGCCGGGCGGCATATTCCAGAGCGCGGTCATGCCGAAGGCGGTGGGACCGCTGGATCCGCAACGGGCCTTGTCGACAAGGATCACCCGCGCGCCGGAGGTGGCGGCCGAGACAGCGGCCCAGGCACCGGCGGGGCCACCGCCGAGAACCAGAACTTCCGCTTCCAGATCAGCCACAAGAAGAAATATTCGGCCACTATTCATCCGGCCGCAACTATTACACGACTATTAGCCCCACCATTGTGTCCAAAGCAATATTCCCGTGACCACGAAAACAACCGCGGAACCGGTAAAGGCAGCGAAACCCCGATGCCGATCCGAAAAAACTTGAGCGACAACGGCCGTCACGGACGCGAGCACATGGCACACGATGGATTCCCCGCCCGGCCCGGGGAAATCGCGCCTGCTCGCGATGAAGGCGGATCCGATCACGACGAGGGCCAGAACGACGGTTCCCGCGGCCACCACGCCGCTGAGCCAGCGAACCACTCTCACCGGACGATCACCGGCACACCCGTGGCCTTACCGACGAGCTCGTCGAACTGCGCCGGATCGGTGGTGAATTCGCCCAGGCGGATGGTCTTGTTCGCACCGTGGTAATCCGACGACCCGGTGGTGAGCAACCCGAGTTCGGCGGCCAGACCCGAGAGCGCCTCCCGATCGGGGGCCGCGTGGTCCGGGTGGTCGACCTCCAGTCCGCCCAGTCCCAGCTCGGCCAGTTCACGGATGTCGTCGACGGCGAGCAGCCGACCGCGCTTCCTTGCCCTGGTGTGCGCGAGCACACTGACCCCGCCCGCCGACGCGATCATCTCCACCGCGCGACGCAACGGAGTATCGGCCTTGTCGACGTAATACGGGCCGCTCGGCGCGAGCAGCCGGGTGAACGCGGAGCCGACGTCGGGCACCACCCCGGCCTCGACCAACGCCCTGGCCAGATGCGGACGCCCCGCCGACGCACCGGCGGAATCGAGCACCGCGTCCGGATCGATGGGCAGGCCGTCCTCGCGCATCCGTTCGGCCATCGCCCGCAACCGGTCGACGCGTTCGGCGCGCAAACGCTCGCGCTCCTCGGCGAAACCGCGGTCGGCGGGGTCGAAGAGATAGGCGAGCAGGTGCACCGGCACCGGCCAGCCGTCCTCGCCGAGTCCCACGCACGACATCTCCATGCCGCGTACCAGGCTCAACCCGTCGGGTAGCGCCTCCGCCGCTTCGGCCCACCCCGATGTGGTGTCGTGATCGGTGAGGGCGACGACATCCAGGCCGTCCGCCGCCGCTTTCCGCACGAGTTCGGCCGGTGTGTCGGTACCGTCGGACGCGTTCGAATGGGTGTGGAGGTCGATGCGCACGTCTCCAGTCATACAGTGCGCGATCTCCGACGGTTGTGGTCAGGCCCCGACAAGGCGACCCGGTCTCGAGCAGGCCCGTCGCCGATCCCGACGTAGCATCGGCGGGTGCCCTCCATTCCGCCGATGCCGTCGTTCCGCGCTTCCACGCGCGCGGCCCGCACGGCGACACGTTCGGAACTGCCGCGCATCCCGGTCCCGACCGCGCGCGCCATCGTCGACTGCGGCGTCTACGTCGACGGACACCGGCTGCCCGGCCGATTCACCCACCGGGACGCACTGGCGGAAGTGCGCAATCGCGGGGCCGGTTTCGTCTGGGTCGGCCTGCACGATCCCGACGACGCCCAGATGGGCGATATCGCCGAGACATTCGGTCTGCACGCCCTCGCCGTCGAGGACGCGGTCCGGGCGCATCAGCGGCCCAAACTGGAGCGCTACGACGACACCCTGGTACTGGTGATGCGCACCGTCGCCTATGTCGAACACGAATTGCACAGCGTCAGCGAGATCGTCGAGACCGGCGAGATCATGGTGTTCGCCGCCGCCGATTTCGTGGTGACGGTCCGGCACGGCGAGCATTCCGGGCTGGCCTCGGTGCGGCAGCGCCTGGAGGCCGACGCGACCATGCTCATGTACGGCCCCGGCGCGGTGCTGCACGGCATCGCCGACTACGTGGTCGACAACTACATCGATGTCGCGGCCTCGGTCGAACTGGATATCGACGCGATGGAGGAAGAGGTCTTCACCCCGCGCAGCCAGGTCGCCATCGAATCGATCTATCAGCTCAAACGCGAAGTGGTCGAATTGCGCCGCGCGGTGAATCCGCTGGCGATTCCGCTCCAGTTGCTCGGCCACAAATCCGATCTCCCGCTGCCCAAGGAGATCAGGCGCTATATGCGCGATGTCGCCGACCACCACACCAGCGTGGCCGAGCACATCACCGATTTCGACGGCTCGCTCAGCGCGTTGATCAGCGCGGCGCTGGCCAAGATCGGCGTCCAGCAGAACACCGATATGCGCAAGATCTCGGCCTATGTCGCCATCGCGGCGGTGCCGACGATGTTCGCGGGCATCTACGGCATGAATTTCGACCATATGCCGGAACTTCGGTGGACCTATGGATACCCGCTGGTCATCGGCGTCATCGCCTCCATATGCACGGTGCTGCTCGTGCTGTTCCGGCACAACCACTGGCTCTGAGCGATCCGCGCGACTACAGGGTGGCCGCCCCGCGCGCCGGATCGTGCACGTCGATCCCGGCCTCGCCCCAGGCGTCACGCAGTGCGCTCGCCCCGCGCACCCGGACCCACGCCGCTTCGGTCGCCGTCACCGGCGTGACCGTGAGATAGCGGACCGGGTCGGCCGGTTCGGGCAGCACGACCTCCGGGATATCGCTGTCACCGAGCAGGACGGCGGTGAAATTCGCACCCGTCCACATCGGCTCACCCAGATCCAGCAGCGCGTCGGGTTGCAGTACGACGCCTTCCACGGCGGGCGTGGCGACCAGGACCCCGAGCGCGCGCACGAGTCCCGCGGTCTCGCCGATTCCGGCACGCAGGGACAGGACGAGTTCGGCGCGTGGTCCACGCACCGGATCCGCCAGCAGGTCACCGGGATCACCCATCGGATGACGTGAGCCGCCGAGAGTGACGAAACGCACCAGATCGCCGTCGTGGATGCGCAGGATCTCGATGGCCTCCAGCCCGAGGAAGGTCACCGAGGCCGAGTCGACCCCGGCGGCGGCGACGCCGTAGTGGTCGAGCACTCCGGCGCGGACCCTGTCGACTACTTCCATCCGTCAGATCGCCAGCCTGGCGAGCATGTCGCGCGCCTGCTCGGCCGATTTCGGATCGCACAGCACGTCGTAACGGCCCGCGACCAACTGCATGGTCGAGGCGAAATCGCGCTGCCCCTTGGTCGCCGCGTACGGGATCGAGGTGGTGATGACGCCGAAGATGATGCCGCCGACCAGACCGACCAGCAGCGGCCCGAACGCGCCACCGGTGGTGAACAGGCTCAGCAACAGACCGAGGAACAGGCCGAGCCACGCGCCGCTCACCACGCCGCCGCCGATGACCTTGCCCCACGTCAACCGGTAGAGCACCCGTTCGACCTGCATCAGGTCGACGCCGACGATCGTCACGTCCTGCACCGGGAATTGATTGTCGGCCAGGTAGTCGACAGCCTTCTGCGCCTCGGCGTAGGTCGGATAGGAGCCGACCGGCCAACCCGACGGTGGGGTGGGGAGACCCTGCCGGGCGCGGCTGGAGCCTCCTAGAGGATTCGTCATATCACCATTCTGCTATCACGCCGGGATTTCCGGGGATGTGAAACGCGTGTTCTTGTCGTCCGTGGCGTGGCGGGTGCGCTCGCCCGCGAACCTCTAGCCTGACAGCCATGGCAGCAACCAGGGTTTACGTCGCCAGGCTGGCCGGCCTGGTGGTGCTGGGACCGGACGGCGAGTCCATCGGCCGTATCCGCGATGTCGTCGTGGCCATCCGTTACGACCGCCAGCAGCCCCGGGTGCACGGCCTCGTCGTCGAACTGCCGAGCCGCAGGCGGATTTTCGTGCCCATGCTGCGGGTGACCGCGATCGAGCCCGGCGTTGTCACCTTGAACACCGGAACCGTGAGCCTGCGCCGCTTCGCGCAGCGACCGGGTGAACTGCTCGCCATCGCGCAGATCGTGGATTCGGCCGTCCGGGTGGACGATCCGGACCTGCCCGACCTGGTCGACATCGACGTGTTCGTGGTGGATCTGGGGATCGAGCAGACCAGGACGCGGGATTGGCGGGTCTCTCGGGTCGCGGTGCGCGGGCACCGGCGCATCGGGCGCAGGCGGACCGTGCACGTCGTCGACTGGTCACGCGTGTCCGGTCTGACGCCGTACGAGATCGGCAGACCGGGCCAGGACGTGACGACACTGCTGGAACAGTTCGAGGGCCTGCGCGCCGCCGACGTCGCCCATCTGCTGCGCGAGTTGCCGGAGAAGCGCCGGATCGAGGTCGCCGAGGCACTCGACGACGAACGCCTCGCCGACGTCGTCCAGGAATTGCCCGACGACGACCAGATCGACCTGCTCGGCCACCTCGAGGTGCGCAGGGCCGCCGATGTCCTGGAGGCGATGGATCCCGACGACGCCGCCGACCTGCTCGGCGAACTCTCCACCGGCGAACGCGAATCGCTGCTCGCCCTGATGGATCCGGAGGAATCCGAACCGGTCCGGCGGCTGCTGCAACACTCGCCCGATACCGCGGGCGGTCTGATGACCCCCAAGCCGGTGATCCTGACACCGTCGACGACGGTCGCCGAAGCGCTGGCCCGGGTCCGCAATCCCGATCTGACCCCGGCGCTGGCGTCGATGGTCTTCGTGGTCCGCCCACCGACCGCGACGCCGACCGGACGCTATCTGGGCTGTGTCCACCTCCAGCAGTTGCTGCGCGAACCACCGGCGCACCTGGTCGGCGGAATACTCGACAGCGATCTGTCACCGTTGCGCGTCGAGGTGCCGCTGTCGGCGGTGACCCGCTATTTCGCCACCTACAACCTGGTGTGCGGCCCGGTGGTCGACGCGGAGAGTCATCTGCTCGGCGCCGTCACCGTGGACGACGTACTCGATCACCTGCTGCCGGAGGACTGGCGCGAGCAGGAGGAATCACACGAAGGGGTGCCAGGGCATGAGTGAGAAGAGCCCGGCGAGGCTGCGGCTGGAGACACCGCTGGAAACCCGCTTCCGGATCGACTGGGATGCCGAGGCGCTGGCCCGCAGCAGTGAGCGGGTGGCCCGATTCCTCGGCACCGGACGCTATCTGGCGATGCAGACCGTTGTCGTCATCGTCTGGATCCTGATCAACATCTTCGTGGTGGCGCTGCGCTGGGATCCCTATCCGTTCATCCTGCTCAATCTGGCCTTCTCCACCCAGGCCGCCTACGCCGCCCCGCTGATCCTGCTGGCCCAGAATCGCCAGGACAACCGGGACCGGGTCGCACTCGAAGAGGACAGGTCCAGGGCGACCCAGACCAAGGCGGATACCGAATTCCTCGCTCGCGAACTCGCGGCGCTGCGGATCGCGGTCGGCGAAGTGGCGACACGCGACTATCTGCGCCGCGAACTCGAGGAGATGAAAGAGGTGCTCGACCGAATCGATGCCGCGGCGTCACCGGATCGTGCGCACGATATCAACAAGACATCGAAGGCGCGTCGCAAGAAAACCTCCGGTCAGAAGCAGGGAGGTGACCCGATTCCGCCGCAGCCAACCGATCCATGACCGGAAATGCTCAACAACCACTTGACCCATGGGTAACCTGGAGAACGTTGTCCCGAGCGGGTCGGATGCGAAATGTCCCGGACAGCCGCTCTCACGACGTCGAGGATTGGTGTGGCCGAATGCGTATATCTGCTCCGATTACCGTGTCGGCCCTGGTAGTGGCGGGTCTCGTCGTCACGGGATCGGGTACCAACACCACCGATGAGACCACGGCACCGCAGGCTACCGACGCGTTACTCGCCGCTTCCAACGGTCCCGGCGGCACGGGCAACGCGCCAGACAACACCAAGGAAGCCGAGCTGTCCCGGACAGTCGGCCTGCTGCCGGTAACCCCCCAGACGCCGCGCAAACTCACGGCAATGACGCCGCCCGCCGACGGTAACGCCCCCTTCGCCGGAACGGTTCCGCTTCGTGACATCGTGTTGCCCGCCACCGGCGGCGCGCTCGGCATCCCGGAAATCGTGCTCGCGGCCTATCGCAACGCGGAGCTGGCAATGGAATCGGCGGCGCCGGACTGCGGCCTGCCGTGGAATCTGCTCGCGGGAATCGGACGGATCGAATCGGGTCACGCGAGCGGCGGGCGAACCGACGCCGCGGGCACGACGGTCACCCCGATCTTCGGCCCGGCGCTCGACGGCACCCTGCCCGGCAACGAGGTCATCCAGGCCACCGACGGCGGCTACGTGCGCGCGCTCGGGCCGATGCAGTTCCTGCCGAGCACGTGGAGCCACTACGCCTCCGACGGCAACGGCGACGGGGTCGCCGATCCGCACAACGTCTTCGACGCGACCGTCGCGGCGGGTAAGTACCTGTGCTCGGGCGGGCTGAACCTGCGCGACCCGGCACAGGAACTGCGGGCCGTGCTGCGCTACAACAACTCGATGTCCTACGCCGCCAACGTCTTGAGCTGGTCGGCGGCCTATCGCACCGGCGGCAAGCCGAGCCAGGACCGCATCTACCCCGGTCTGATCCCGCCAGGTCAGGCGCCGAATCCGGACATGCTGGCGGCGAACAGGACGACGCCGAGCCCGTCCACCCAGGCCGAGTTGCCGCCGAACCCGCCGACCACGGTCGACCCGGCCGCCCCGACCCAGGTGATGATCACCATCCCCGGCCTGCCGCCGATCCCGTGCGGCATCTTCTGCCCGGCGCCCGCGCCCCCCGCGAATCCGTGTGAGACGCAGACGATTCCGGCGCCGATGCCGCGCCCGGGCGATCCCGCGCTCCCCCCGGCGGCCCAGACCTTCGGCGCGGGCGAACAGCGGGACCCGCAGGCGATAGCGCCCGCGCCCGCCTGCGCGCCGCTGATGCCCGATATCGGCGACCAGCGGGCAACCGTGCCCGCACCCGCGCCGGAGGCGGCTCCCGAGGCCGTCCCCGCCGAAACCCCGGAACCCGAACTGCCCGAGGCCCCGCAGCAGGAAGCGGCGCCCGCGCCGACGCCCCAACCGGGCATCACCCTGCCGTTCAACATCGTCATCCCGCTTCCGCCCGTCGGTCCCTGACCAAACCTCGATCGAGGTCACGAAGCAGTAACAAAAAGATCTCGAATGCGGTACCCTCTCCTAGAGTTTCAATCTTGAAAGCGGAGGAGGGCACCACACCGTGGGGCGTCACCGTAAACCTTCGACCGGTGTAAAAGTCGGCCGAACATCTGTCCTAGCTCTGTCAGGTTTGCTCCCCGCCGGCGTCATCGCCGTCGCGGGCGCCTCCGACTTGGACCCCGCCATGCAGGCGGATATCCAACCGTCCCCCGAGGAAGATCGCGACGCGCTCGGCGCGCGCCTGGCCGCCGCGCTCGACGAGACCGCGGACCACGCCATGGCGCAACAGGGCTTCCGTGCCCCGCCGGTGGTCAAAACCGTTGCGCTGCCGGACAACCGGGCGCGCGCCGAGATGCCCGCCGGGCCGCTCGGCATTCCCGGCATCGCGGTCGCCGCCTATCAGAACGCCGAACAGGTCTTGCACACCGAGGATCCCGAATGCGGGATGTCCTGGTCGATGCTCGCCGGTATCGGCCGGGTGGAGTCGACCCACGCCTTCGGCGGCAAGGCCGATGCCGACGGCAATCCGCTCGCACCGGTCTACGGCCCGGTGCTCGACGGCTCGCTGTACGGCAACCACGTCATCCACGACAGCGACGACGGCGCGCTGGACGGGCTCAGCGGGTACGACCGCGCGATCGGCCCGATGCAGTTCCTGCCCGACACCTGGAAGCGCTACGCCGCCGATGGCAACAACGACGGCGTCGCCGACCCGCAGAACCTCTTCGACGCCACGCTGACGGCCGGGAAGTACCTCTGTAGCGGCGGACTCGACATGCGCGACATGTCCCAGCAGACCCGCGCGATCCTTCGCTACAACAACTCGATGGCCTACGTCGCGAACGTCATGGCGTGGGCCAACTCGTACAACAACGGCGTCGCTCCGAAGCCCGCGGAACTGCCCCGGATCTGAGACGACTAAAATCGCTGGAATGTCAGTGGTTACGGAAGCGGATGTGCGAGGAGCCCTCGCAAAGGTCGACGACCCGGAGATCCGCAAGCCGATCACCGAACTGGGCATGGTGAAGAGCATCGGGATCGGCGCCGACAGCAATGTCCACATCGAGATCTATCTGACGACGGCCGGTTGCCCGCTGCGGACCGAGATCACCCAGCGGGTCACCAAGGCCGTCGCCGACGTCGCGGGCGTCGGAGCGGTCACGGTGGAACTCGACGTCATGGACGACGAGCAGCGCACCAACCTGCGCAAGCAGTTGCGCGGCGACTCGCCCGAGCCGGTGATTCCCTTCGCCCAGCCCGGCTCGCTGACCCGCGTGTACGCGGTGGCCTCGGGTAAGGGCGGTGTCGGGAAATCCAGCGTGACCGTCAATCTCGCGGCGGCCATGGCCGCGCGCGGGTTGTCGGTCGGCGTGCTCGACGCCGATATCTACGGCCATTCGGTGCCGCGCATGCTCGGTACCGATCAGCGCCCCACCCAGGTCGAGCGCATGATCATGCCGCCCGTCGCGCACGGGGTGAAGGTCATCTCGATCGCGATGTTCACCCAGGGCAACACCCCGGTCGTCTGGCGCGGACCGATGCTGCACCGGGCACTTCAGCAGTTCCTGGCCGATGTGTTCTGGGGCGACCTCGACGTCCTGCTGCTGGATCTGCCGCCGGGGACCGGCGACGTCGCCATCTCCATCGCCCAGCTGATCCCGAACGCGGAGATCCTGGTCGTCACCACCCCGCAGCTCGCGGCCGCCGAGGTGGCCGAACGCGCCGGCTCGATCGCGTTGCAGACCCGTCAGCGCATCGCGGGCGTCGTCGAGAACATGTCCTGGCTCGATCTGCCGGACGGCACCCGGATGGATCTGTACGGATCGGGCGGCGGCCAGACCGTGGCCGACAGCCTGAGCCGCGCGGTCGGCGCGAACGTCCCGCTGCTCGGTCAGATCCCGATCGAGCAGGCGGTGCGCGAGTCCGGTGACGAGGGCACGCCGATCGTGCTGCGCGATCCCGAGAGCGCGGCGGCCAAGGCTCTGCTCGAGGTCGCCGACAAACTGGCGGTCCGGCGGCGTGGCCTGGCCGGGATGTCGCTCGGCATCGACACCACGCGTCACCTGTAATACGTCCAGGCGCGGACCGCGCGCAAGGATATGCGCGGCCCGCGCGAGGATATGCGCGCGGACCGCGCGAGGACATGTGCGACGTGTCGGCCGGTGCCAATAAGCTGATCGGCATGCTCACGCTGCTTTTCTACGTGCTGATCGTAGGCCTCGTGGCCGCGATGCTCTTCCTGCTCGCGAGTGTGGTGTTCGGGCGGGGGGAGGAACTGGGGCCGCTGCCCGAGGGCACGACGGCCACCGTGCTGCCCGCGGAGGGCATCAGCGGGGCCGATGTGCGGGCGCTGCGCTTCCAGCAGGTGGTGCGCGGATACAAGGCGGGCGAAGTGGACTGGGCGCTGGCGCGACTGGCCGCCCGCATCGATGAACTGCAACGGGAATTGGCGTACGCGCGCGGCGGTACGGCTGAGTCCGCCGTACCCGCGAGCGCGCTGCGGACCGGCCCGCAGCCCGCACCGGCTCCGGTCCCGTACCGGCATCCCTGGCCGGAGACGCCCGCGCCGCCGCGTGCGCCGTGGGGCGTGCCGTCCGGGCAATCCGATCCGCCGCCACTACCCCTGGCCGGGCTGACGAGCGCGCAACCGGTCGTCGGCCCGGCACCGGAGGTATCCCCGCCCGCGGGCACCGCACCGTTCGATCCTCGGCCCGAGCATGCTTCGGCACCACACGGACCCGAGACGCCGCACCGGGGCGCGCCCGCCGATCCGGGAGCGCGACGACCGGACTCGGGGCAGAACGGCGATTCCGCGCGACCCCGTGACCACTCGACCCCCGATTCGCCGTGACCGCCACGCCGATGAGCGACGGCCGATTTCGGTGCCCCTGGGCGGAGTCTTCTCAGCTGTATCGCGATTACCACGATCAGGAGTGGGGCCGTCCGCTGCACGGTGACGACGCCATGTTCGAGAGAATGTGCCTGGAGGCATTCCAGTCCGGGCTCGCGTGGATCACCATCCTGCGTAAGCGCCCCGCCTTCCGGACAGCATTTTCCGGATTCTCCATCGAACGGGTCGCCGAGTTCGGCGACGATGATGTGGCGCGATTGCTCGCCGATACCGGCATCGTGCGCAACCGGGCGAAAATCGAGGCAGCCATCGCCAATGCCGAGGTTGCCCGCGCCCTCGACACCGGCCTCGACGAGCTGATCTGGTCGTTCGCCCCGCCCGCGCGCCCGCGCCCGCGCGAACTGGCCGAAGTGCCCGCGACCAGCCCCGAATCCATCGCTCTTGCAAAAGAATTGAAGAAACGCGGATTTCGTTTCATCGGACCGACGACCGCGTATGCGTTGATGCAGGCCACCGGAATGGTCGACGACCATCTGAGCGATTGCTGGATCCGCTGAAGCCGTCGGATCACCGACCTCCCGGTCACATTTCGAACTCAGGTATCCGTCGAGATCGGCAATAGGGAAGAATAGATCGGTGTAGCTCGCCAAATGCCGGCGAGCTCGCTGGTTGGTGACAACTGGAGTTCCAAGAAAGTGCGCAGAAAACCGCGCAGATCTGGAGGGAGCAGAGGATGGCGGCCATGAAGCCCCGCACCGGGGATGGTCCCCTCGAGGCAACCAAAGAAGGGCGTGGAATCGTTATGCGGGTTCCACTCGAGGGTGGCGGGCGTCTGGTCGTCGAACTCACGCCGGATGAGGCAGCGGCGCTCGGCGACGAACTGAAGAGTGTCACGAGCTAGCCGGCCGCAGCGAAGCGAGTGCCGGGCCGAGGGCGGCCCTTCCGATGATCCCGACGAATCGGGATCGGACGAGGCCGCCCATGCACCCGGCACTCGCTGATGTGGCCGCCCTGTTGGCGTGCCCGGAATGCGGTCTCGAACTCGAGGCCGCCGACCGGGCGTTGCGCTGCGGGAGCGGGCACAGTTTCGACATCGCCAAACAGGGCTACGTCAGCCTGTTGACCGGCTCGTCGACCAAGATGACAGGCGATACGCCCGCCATGCTGGACGCTCGTGCGGCGTTCCAGGGTGCGGGACATTTCGCGCCGATCGCGCAGGCTGTGGTCGGCGCGATCGGCGCGACTCTCGACGACGCCGGACCGGCGGCCCCGATAGTGGAGGTGGGCGCCGGAACCGGCTACTACCTCACCGCGATCCTCGACGCGGTGCCGGGATCCCTCGGCATCGCGGTGGACGTCGCCAAACCGGCGGCCCGCCGCTGCGCCCGCGCGCATCCTCGCGCGGCGTCGGTGCTCGCGGACGCCTGGCGAGGTCTGCCCCTGCGCGCCGATACCGTGTCCGGGGTCCTCGCGGCCTTCGCCCCGCGCAATCCGGCCGAGGTGGCGCGGGTACTCGAACCCGGCGGCCGATTCGTCGTCGTCACACCCACATCCCGACACCTGGGCGAACTCGTCGGCCGACTGGGCATGGTGACGGTGGATCCGGACAAACAGCAACGCCTCACCGAATCACTCGCCGGACTTTTCTCCCCGATCGATCGGGTGCGCGTGGAATATCCGATGACACTGTCGCGCACCGATATCGCGCATGTCGTCGGCATGGGCCCGTCGGCATTCCACGCCGCCGACGAGTCGAGGAACGCCGCGCTCGACACGCTCGACGAGAACACGGAAGTGACCGCCTCGGTGGTGGTCGCCGCCTACCGTCCGATATGAGGGCGGATCAGAATTTGCGTACCTGGTCGTACACGTCGACGGTGCGCGCGGCGATGGCGGCCCAGTCGAATTCCGCGATGGCCCTTGCCCGCCCGGCCGCGCCGAATTGCGCGGCGAGCGCCGGATTCCCCGCGACCTCGTTGACCGCGTCCGCGAGGGCGCGCTCGTAGTCGGCCGCGGTGGCCGGGTCGTAGTGGACCAGCCGCCCGTTGCGTCCGTCGCCGACGACCTCCGGAATCCCGCCGACGTCGGAGGCGACCACCGCCGTGGCGCAGGCCATGGCTTCCAGATTGACGATGCCGAGCGGTTCGTACACCGAGGGACACACGAAAACGGTGGCGGCGGCGAGTATCTGCCGGATCTGCTCGATGGGCAACATCTCCCTGACCCAGAAGACATTGCCGCGGCGCTGCCGCAATTCGTCGACGGCCGCGGCGGTCTCGACTTCGAGTTCCCTCGTGTCGGGGGCTCCCGCGCAGAGCACGAGTTGGATATCCGGATCGAAATCGCGGGCGGCGGCCAGCAGATGCCCGACACCCTTCTGCCGGGTGATCCGTCCGACGAACGCCGCGATGGGCAGGTCGGTACGCACCCCCAGTTCGGCCAGTACCGGCCTGGCGTCCGCGTCGGCGGGGCCGGGATGCCACAGGGTCGCGTCGATCCCGTTGTGCACCACGTGGACCCGCCCCGGGTCCAGCGCCGGGTACGCGTCGAGTACGTCGTGGCGCATACCCTCGCTCACCGCGATGACCGCGTCGGCGTGTTCGACCGCGTTGCGCTCCGACCACGACGAGAGCCGGTAGCCGCCGCCGAGCTGCTCGGCCTTCCAGGGACGTCGCGGTTCGAGCGAATGCGCGGTGAGCACGTGCGGGATCCCGTACAGCGTCGCGGCCAGATGCCCCGCGAGCCCGGTGTACCAGGTGTGGGAATGCACCACGTCGACGTGTCCGGCGGCGTCGGCCATGCGCAGCTGCGCCGACATCATCTGCATGGCGGCGTTGGCCGCGTACAGCATCGGATCGGGTTGGTGCACCACGGCATCGGTGCGGGGCACGCCCATGCAGTGCACGGTGACATCGCAGAGCACGCCGAGTCGATCGACGAGCTGCGTGACGTGCACGCCCGCGCCGCCGTACACCTCGGGTGGATACTCCCGGGTCAGCATGGCGACCCGCAATCGGTCGCCCGGGGTGACATCGCTGTCCCGCGGCCCGTCTCCGGCCGCCGTCAATGCTTCGCGTGACTGCTCGGCTTCACCGGATCCCGCCGCCGAGCGCCCGCCGTCCGTGCCGAAACTCACGGTCTCAAAGTAGACGCTCGGCTCTGCGGGGGCCACTCACACCCGCACTTCACGGTAGTTTGGCAAATGTGAGGAGCCAGCCGCACGTACTCGGGATCGTGCTCGCCGGTGGCGAGGGCAAGCGCCTGTTTCCACTGACCGCGGATCGCGCCAAGCCTGCGGTCCCCTTCGGGGGTGCGTATCGCCTGATCGACTTCGTCTTGAGCAACTTGGTGAACGCGGGATTTCTACGGCTGTGCGTACTGACCCAGTACAAGTCGCATTCGTTGGACAGACATATCTCTCAGACCTGGCGACTGTCCGGTTTCGCGGGTGAGTACATCACCCCGGTTCCGGCCCAGCAACGGCTCGGCCCGCGCTGGTACACGGGCAGCGCGGACGCGATCATGCAGTCGCTGAACCTGATCTACGACGAGGATCCGTCCTACATCGTGGTCTTCGGCGCCGATCACGTGTACCGGATGGATCCGGAGCAGATGCTGTCGCACCACATCGAATCCGGTGCGGGCGTGACGGTGGCGGGCATCAGGGTGCCGCGTAGCGAGGCGAGCGCCTTCGGCTGCATCGATTCCGACGAGTCGGGTCGGATCACCCAGTTCCTGGAGAAACCGGCCCATCCGCCGGGCACCCCGGACGACCCGAACGTGACCTTCGCCTCCATGGGCAACTACGTGTTCACCACCAAGGTGCTCGTCGATTCCATTCGCGCCGACGCCGAGAACTCCGACTCCGATCACGATATGGGCGGCGACATCATCCCGTCGCTGGTTGCGGCGGGCCAGGCGGGCGTCTACGACTTCGCCGACAACGACGTGCCAGGCGCCACCGACCGTGACCGCGGGTACTGGCGCGACGTCGGCACCATCGACGCGTTCTACGACGCCCACATGGATCTGGTGTCGGTGCATCCGGTGTTCAACCTGTACAACCGGCACTGGCCGATCCGCGGTGCGGCGGAGAATCTGCCACCCGCCAAATTCGCGCAGGGCGGGCTCGCGCAGGAATCCATCATCGGCGCGGGCAGCATCCTCTCGGCGGCGACCGTGCGCAATTCGGTGCTGAGTTCGAATGTGGTGATAGACGACGGCGCGACCGTCGAGGGCAGTGTGCTGATGCCGGGCGTGCGCATCGGACGCGGCGCGGTGGTGCGTCGCGCCATTCTCGACAAGAACGTGGTGGTCGCCGAGGGCGAGATCATCGGTGTCGACCTCGAACGCGACCGGGAACGATTCGCGGTGAGCAACGGCGGCGTCGTCACCGTCGGCAAGGGAATCTGGGTCTGACCCGACCGGGGTCGGGCGCGCCGTTCACGGTGTGCGCGGCACCGGGCAGAACGGCTCGCAAGGGCCGGGTGTGCGCGGGGCCGTCGGCCGGTCGCGATTCCCGAAATCCGCGTTGCTCACCACGATCAGCACGAGAACCGCCGCGACCAGCACGAGCACCAACACGACGGTCGTGCCGCCCCAATCGACGCCGTCGTCGTTGTTCTGGAACATCACGGCCTCTCTCGGGCTGGCGGGCGACTCTCCAGCCTGGCGGGCGACTCTCCAGCCTGGCAGGACGGGTGACGTCGACGGATTCGCCCGGTCAGGGAGCCTGCGGCGCGAGCGTACAGAAGGGCTCACAGCTTCCCGACGCGGGCGGAGCCTTCGGCGGACCGGTGTCGAAGTCGGCGTTGCTCACCAACAGAAGCACAATCACCGCCGCCGCGACAATCAGGAAGAAGACGCCGAAGATCGACGTCAGCCAACTCGGCGTCGAACGCTCGGTGGCTATATGGCCGAGATGGGCTGTTGTCTCGGTGAATTCGGAACTACGTTGCCAGATCATGCGATACCTCTAACTCGATTGGTTCCCGCTTACCCAGCGCAATCGAGTTCACGCGCCCCGCGTGGCTATTCCACACGCGAGCGGCCATACGGCGGCCATACGCACCAGTTCATCGATTTCCGAATCCATGTCCTCGGCCATCGACGCTGCCCTGCCGACGGCGGCCACGGTGGGCAGACCCGAACTTCGCGCGCGCAGCGCGAACACCAGCGCGACGGCGGTCTCCAGCGTCCGCTGTTCGGGCTCCGGCATCCCCCGTGCCGCGATGGCCGCGCGGACCTCCGGCGGGAGGGCGCGGGTGTGACGGGACAGGATCAGCATGCAATCGCGGATCTCGACCACGGTGCGGTACACGGGGTAGCGGCTGTCGGCGCGATCGATTCCCGGTGCGCGATGCACGATTTCCGGGCAGGCGGCGGTGAGTTCGGACCACAGCGGCAGCAATTGTTTCCCACGCCGCGACCAGCCGTCGAGCCGCACTCGTTCCAGACCCGACCGGATCAGCGGAGCGGCGTAGAACACGGTGCCCGCCAGCACCGTCGGGAAGATCAGGTCGTTGTCGACGATCCCCTGCAACCGGGTGAGGGGCGTGCGGTGACCTGTTCCGAGCAGCACCGCCGCCACCGTGCGACTGACCGCCTGGACGACACTGACGATCCCGACCCCGATGACCATCACGTGCAGCGCCGTCTCGATTCGATCCCCGCCCATCGACAGCCCGGCCCTGCCGAGCGCGATGAATTCGACTCCGACCAGCAGAGCCAACGGCACCGCGCCCCCGAAGTAGACGAAGGCCATCGATTCCGCGCTGTCGCCGCGCACCAGGGCGGCGGGATCCTCGGCCAGGCCGAGCACCACGGCGGACAGCACCCAGAGTCCGGTGGTAGCGGCGAGCGCGATCCCGGGGACCGGACGATCACGTCCGTCACGGGCGAACAGCACACCGGCCGCGGAACTGGCGGCGAACGCGACAACACTGAGCTGGTACATCAGCAGTACCGAGAGATGTCCACCCGTCGCGACCGTGATCAGCCGCTGGCAGTTCGGTTCGCGCAGGGTGCAGTTCACCAGTCCGAGGCCGATGATGGCGGCCAACTGCCGATCCGCGCCGGTCTGGTCGAAGTACAGCGCGCGCAGGACGACCACGGGCCATGCCACGAGCAGGGCGGCGGACGACAGCGCCGCGGGCCAACCGGTGTGCACGGTCGATCGAAACCTCCGGTCAGCCGCGCGAGGCGCAGAGCAGACCGTCACCGACGGGGATCAGCACACTGGTGAGTTCGGGGTCCTCGGCGATGGCGCGGGTGGCGGCCCTGACCGCGACGGTGGCGGGATCTCGCTGGGAGGAATCGGGGACACGACCGCCGAGCAACGCGTTGTGGAAGATGATCGCCCCGCCCTCCCTGAGTAATCGCACGGCTTGACCGACGTACTGCGGGTGTTCCAGGGGCGCGGCGTCGATGAAGACCAGGTCGTAGGCGCCGTCGGCCAGCCGCGGCAGCACATCGAGGGCCCGGCCGTTGATCAGCCTGGTGCGCGCGGGGGGAATCTCGGCGGCACGGAAGGCCTCCTTGGCCGCGCGCTGGTGTTCGGGCTCGGAATCGATCGTGGTGAGCGTGCCGTCCTCGCGCATGCCGTCGAGCAACCACAGGCCGCTGATACCGGCGCCGGTGCCGACCTCGACGACCGCGCGCGCGCCGAGCAACTGCGCGTACATGCTGAGCAGCGCCCCGACCGACGGCGGCACCGGCGCCGCGCCCAGCTCGGTGGCCCGTTCGCGCGCGCTCACCAGGATGTCGTCCTCCACGACGGATTCTTCCACGTAGGAGAGATTTCGCTCCAAGTTCGATGCCACCGTATGAGGCTAGCTTCCCGGCCTCCCCGCGTCTTTCCGCCGCTCGTGAGTGTGTGAGCATAGTTTTCCGCCGTCGCCGCCGATCCGCGCCCGCCGTCGCGCCCGGCCGCCCGGCCACCTGGTCATCTGCGGCTTTCCCGGTCCGCGCGGGCGGATTCGCACGGTCACACTTCCGGAAAGACAAATTTCTCAGGTGTCCCTCAGGATCTCCATAACCGGGGCATATCAGGACAGGAAAGAGTGGGAACACGCAAGACCATCAGACCGTTTACACGGGACCAGGGAACAACGACATACAGGTAGTCGGTTGTATCCCTAGGTGGGGGTCCGGGATTCCGGATCAACACGACCGTCGCGAACGTTTACGGTCCCGAGTAGGAGGTAGCCCCATCCACATGGTCAAAGGTTCCTTTGCGACATTGCCGGGGCACTCGGGGGACTACTCGGGGAAAAGCCCGGAGGCGAACCCGCTGCCGAATACGGCCGGCTCCACCGCGGAGGCTCGTCCCGCAGCGGTGAGCGAATACGCGACACTTCCCGATCACATCCCGCCGTTCGACAGCGAACGGCCCGACGAGAACGCCCTGCCCGAACCCGGCGAACTGACCGGAACCGCGGCCTTCGACGCCACCGGCGACCGCGCCGCGATGCCGTCATGGGACGAACTGGTCCGCGAACACGCCGACCGGGTGTACCGACTGGCCTACCGCCTCTCCGGTGACGCGCAGGACGCCGAGGACCTCACCCAGGAAACCTTCATCCGGGTCTTCCGCTCGCTGTCGAACTATCAGCCGGGCACCTTCGAGGGCTGGCTGCACCGCATCACCACCAACCTGTTCCTCGACATGGTGCGCAGACGCAACCGGATCAGGATGGAGGCGCTACCCGAGGATTACGAGCGGGTGCCCGCCGAAGGACCGACCCCCGAGGACGCCTACCACGACGCCAGACTCGACCCCGACCTGCAATCCGCGCTGGACTCGCTGGCGCCGGAGTTCCGCGCGGCGGTCGTGCTCTGCGATATCGAGGGCCTGTCCTACGAGGAGATCGGCGCGACGCTCGGAGTCAAACTCGGCACCGTGCGCAGCCGCATCCATCGAGGGCGTCAGGCATTGCGCGACCACCTTGCGCATAATGGATCTCAGCAGCGGTTCACCGCTGACGCGAATCTCGGGTGATCGGTCGCAAACCGGCATCACCCGCGCAGGTGATCGATGTCGGTTGGAAGGGTGAGCACCGAATGAGTGGTGAGTCCAGCGCGTCCGGTCCTTCACCGCGTTTCCGTCCCACCGAACATCTGGCCAGCGAGGCGATCGCGGCCTATGTGGACGGGGAACTGCGGATGAACGCGTACCTGCGCGCCGCTCAACATCTGTCCCTGTGTCCCGAATGCGCGGCCGAGGTGGACGCGCAGCAGCAGGCGCGGATCGCGCTGCGCCAGTCCGGTCAGGTATCGATTCCCACCGGACTGCACGACAGCCTGACCCGTATTCCGCTCGCCGAGCTGCCCGGCACCAACGGCGCGGCTCATCAGCGGGCCGGGAACGCCCGAAACGAGGCTGTTTTCGGTTTCCTGGCGGATTCGTTCACCACGACCCGGTGGGCCAACTGGTGGCGCAAGTAGAGTTTGGCGAGTGACCACCGAATCACCGAACACCGGACCCGTGTCTGACGCGCCCGCCGCGGGCGACACCCCCGATTCGGCGGCCGACAGGGGGAACCTGAGGCCGTCGGACGCACCCGTGCTCGGTCCCCGGCCGGTCTATCGGCCCCACGTCGACTCCCACACCACGCACGCGTTCCGCCGCCCGAGCGGCCAGACGGGGTCCTTCTCCGCGAACCGGCCCGCGAGCACCGGCGGCGCGGGTATCGCGCCGCTCGGTCCCGAATTGCAGAACCGTCCACCGGACGCCGTGCTCGCCGAGGCGTTCGGCAGGCCCGAGGGTTCGAACGAACTGTTGCAACGCCAGCCCGATTCGGGGGACACGCCCGACGGCGCACCGGGTCGTGTCGATCCGTGGCGCGATCCGAACTCCTCCGCCGCGCTCGGCGCTCCCGCCGTCGCGACGCCGCGGGTCGAGCCGCTGCCGCAGTCGCGCCGACTCACCGCGCGCGAAGTGCTGTTCGGCTCGCGGGTGGCCCCCAAGGCATTGGCCGTGCTCGCGGTCGTCGCGCTCGCCATCGGCCTGATCGGCGGACTGGTCGGGCGGCTCACGGCCGAGGCGTCGACCAACCTCACCTCACGCACGGTGAGCCTGCGCCAGAGCGATGCCACCGAACGTCCGCACGGGCTGATCTCCCAGGTCGCCAATGCCGTTCTGCCGTCGGTGGTTTCGATTCGGGTGACGGTCGGCGAGAACGGCGCGACCGGTTCCGGCGTCGTCATCGACGGCGAGGGTTACGTGGTCACCAACAATCACGTGATCTCGATGGCCGCGCAGGACAAGAGCAACAGGGCCGCGATCCAGGTCACCTTCTCCGACAGCACCCGGGTGCCCGCCACTATCGTCGGACGCGATCCGAAGACCGATCTGGCCGTACTCAAGGTCGATGTGAAGAACCTCACGGTGGCGAAACTCGGGCGCTCCCAGGACGTGCAGGTCGGCGACGACGTGCTCGCCATCGGCTCCCCCCTCGGGCTGAGCAAGACCGTCACCTCCGGCATCGTCAGCGCGCTGCACCGTCCGGTGAAACTCCAGGGCGAGGGCAGCGATACCAACGCGGTGATCGATGCCGTGCAGACCGACGCCTCCATCAACCCGGGTAACTCCGGCGGCGCGCTGGTCGACATGGAGGGCCGGGTCATCGGCATCAACTCCGCGATCCGCAGTGAGACCGGCGGTTCGGTCGGCCTCGGCTTCGCCATCCCGGTGGACGTGATGACCGATGTCGCGCAGAACCTGATCAAGAGCGGTCAGATGCATCACCCGATGATCGGTGTGAGCGCCCGCACCAAGACCGTCGCCAACGACGTGATGAGCGGCGCGGCGGTGGCCGACGTGGCGCCGGACGGACCCGCGGCGAAGGCCGGGATCGTCGAGGGAGATGTCATCGTCAAGGTCGGCGATCGCGAGGTGACAGGTCCGGAGGAGCTGACCGTCGCGGTGCAGGCCCACAAGATCGGCGACCGGGTGAACGTGCAGTTGATTCGAGACGGCAGGCAGGTCGACGTGCCTGTCACGCTGGAATCCGACTGAGTCGCGACCCCCGCGCCAGGTAGCCTGGACTCGTGTTCAGCAATATCGGCTGGAGCGAGATGCTCATTTTGCTCGTCGCCGCCCTCGTGATCCTCGGTCCTGAACGGCTGCCCGGGGCGGTTCGCTGGACCACGCGCAGCCTGCGTCAGGTACGCGACTACGCGAGTGGGGCCACGGCCCAACTCAAAGAGGAACTCGGTCCGGAATTCGACGACCTGCGCAAGCCGCTGGCCGATCTGAACGAGTTGCGCGGGATGAGTCCGCGCGCGGTGGTGACCAAACATTTGCTGAACGGGGATGATTCGGTCTTCCGCGATCTGGAGAAGGCGGTGCCGAGCAAGGACGACCTCCTCGGCACCGCGAGCGGCATGCCGGATCATCCGATGCCGAAACTCGAGAAGCCGTTGGCGCGCAACGAGCGTCCGCCGATCGACAACGATGCCACCTGACCTGTAGAAATACACTTTTCGCACGAAACGGACTGAGCCGTCTGGAAGTTCGACTGTCAAGCGTTCTAGACACAGGAGCGTGTCCACCTGTCTAGACTTCGCACATGTCGGCCGATGACGTGGCGCGAGTCTTTGCGATCGAGGACAAGGTCGAGAGACTCAAAGCAGCCACAGACGGGGTGGCGGCGGCGCAGCAGACCATCAACGAGCTAACGCGTATCCGCAGGGCGGTCATCCGCGAACTGCACGCCGAGGGCTGGACCTTCGCCAGAATCGGTGCCGCCGCCGGACTTTCCCGCGCGCGCATCCATCAGGTGAGCACCCAGGGCCCCGCACCCGAGGGGTTGTTCTTCGGTCACGGCTCGCTCACCGTGCTCGTCCCCGAGATCCGCGCCGGGCGCATCCTCGGCGCACCCGATCCCAACGCGGGCACCCGGCTGGCCGAATTGCTGCGCGAACTCGGTTTCACCGCGACGGTCGAAACCTTCCTGCCCGGTCGCCCGATCGACCTGAACCGCGACGGCCTCATCGCCATCGGCGGCCCCGAACTCTCCCCGAGTCTGCGCCAGCTCATCGCCGCCGACCCCCGACTGCGCCGGGCCGTGACCCGCGCGGGTGACGCCCGCCGCGGTATCGAGGACAGGGCGGCCAGGCGCGTGTACCGGCCGGGCGGCCCGGAGCCGCACGATATCGCCTATCTGGCCCGCCTGCCCCGCCCCGACGGTCGCGGCACCTGCCTGCTCATCGACGGACTGCACCCACCCGGCTCACTCGGCGCGATCCGGCTGCTCGCCACCCGCCTGGCCACCCTGCACGAGCGCGCGGCCAACAATCTGTTCTCGGTCCTCATCGCGGTCCGCTACGACCGCTCGACCGGTGAGCCCGTCGATGCCGACCTGCTCACCCCGGTCTACCGCCACGAACCCCCCGATTCCCGATCGGCGGCCCTGCGCACCCGTCGCTGAACTTCGGCGCGTATTCGACGCCCACCGGGCGGTTCAGCCCAATCGGTCGCGCGTGTACCCACCGCATCCAGGGCGCCTGCGCTCCGTCGTGCGCGACCTCGGCCGCCTCGACCACCCTCGGCCGTCCGCTGATCGCATATCGCACGGCCCGAATCGGTTTCGCGCGCGGCGAGGCTCCCACGAATCGACAGCGGGCAGGTTGCCGCCTCACAGATTTGGCCCCAACGGGTACCGCCCTACGCTCACCGATCTGCCATGTGGCACAGCTCACGCGGTCCCGCCCGCCCACAGAGCCTCTTCTGCATATAGATTGCTGACAAATAACCATTGATGTGAGCGGGTGCACGTTTCGTGGGTGCGACGTCCGCAGCCGAGCCGAGCCGGGTCGTGTGACGGGCTGTTCGTACGACATTTCGAGCGCCCACCACGGGAGGCAGTTGTGAACCTCGTCGTCGCCATCGGCACGGTCCTCGTCGTCGCGGGCATGCTCGGCATCCTCGCCGTCGCCCTCCGCGGAACCGGCTCCGCGCGTGATCACCTGACAGTGGCGCAGATTCAAGCCAGACTCGCCGGGGAGTACCCCGCCGAGCCCGCCACGTTCGGCGGACCGTCCGTACTCCGCACACCCGCCAGGTCGAATCGGGCCGCCGATTTCGACTCCCCCACCCTGGTCGATATCGCGCGCCCGACCAGCGACCCCCGCCGGACCGAGCCGGTGACCGCCGACCGACGTCCCACCGGCTACCGTCCCCACCCGAACGTCCGATCCGGCACCGACAGGTAGTCGCCACAGGCCGACCGGTTCGGTGACTACCCTCGAATTATCGGCACGCGTCGCGCCCTCGCGGAGGGCCGCGCGAGGCGTCGAGGAGAGGAGCGGAGGCCGTGCGCACCGTACTCGAACAGCTCATCGGGCTGCTGCCCTCGGGACCCGTCGCCCTGGCGCGGGTCATCGAGACGACCGGCGCGGGACCGAGGCAGCCGGGGGCCGCGATGCTGGTGACCGAATCGGGCACCGTCGTCGGATCGCTGTCGGGCGGCTGCGTCGAGGCGGCGGTGCTCGACTCGGCGCGGACGGTGCTGGCGAGCGGACAGGCAGCCGCCGACCGTTTCGGGTACGCCGAATCCGACGGCATCGAGATCGGGTTGACCTGCGGCGGCGAGATGGAGATCTTCGTCGAGCGGGTCGACGCGAGCAGACTCGCGGTGCTGACCGAACTGCGCCGCGCACTCGCCGCGAGCGAACCCGTCGCGCTGGCGACCACGCTGGAGTCCGCTGCCGAATGGAAGTTGTTGCGGCCCGGGGATTCCGAGCCGTGGCGCGGCGTCGATCGGGATGCCGCGGCGTTGCTGGCCGCGGGGCGCAGCGGCATCGTCGGCGCGGCGGAATGCGGGCCCGAATCCGCCACACGTCCGCGGACTTTCGTCCAGGTCTTCGCCACCGCACCGCGGATGATCCTGGCGGGAGCCAATGATTTCGTACGGGCGCTGAGCCACACCGGCCGCAGGCTCGGCTACCGGGTCACCGTGGTCGACGCCCGCGAGACGTTCGCGACCCCCGCCCGTTTCCCCGCCGCGCACGACGTGGTCGTCGACTGGCCGCACCGCTACCTCGACGCCGAATACCGCGCGGGTCGCGTCGATCACCGCACGGTGGTGTGCGTGCTGACCCACGACGCGAAATTCGACGTGCCGATGCTCGCCGCCGCCCTGGCCATCGACCGGCTGGCCTTCGTCGGCGCGCTCGGTTCCCGGCGCACCGACGCCGAACGTCGCGAGCGACTGCGCGAGGCCGGTGTCGGCGAAACCCGACTCGCGCGCCTGCACAGCCCGCTCGGCCTGGATCTGGACGCCCACACCCCCGACGAGACCGCGATATCCATCGCCGCGCATATCCTCGCGGTCCGCGGTGGCGCGTCGGGCCTTCCGCTGGACCGGCGCGACGGACCCATCCACCGCTGAGCGGTCCCGCCGTTCGGACGGCGGTACCGAACCCGCCCGCGAATACCTGTCGGTACAGTCGGGGGCATGTTCAGCTCCACCGCCGTGCCGTCACCGACTCTGTGCGGCAGGCCGGTGGCGACGGATCGCGCTCTGGTCATGGCCATCGTCAACCGGACGCCCGATTCGTTCTACGACAAGGGCGCGACCTTCGGCGATTCGGCCGCCATGGACGCGGTCGCGCGCGCCGTCGACGAGGGCACGGACGTGGTCGACATCGGCGGGGTGAAGGCCGGTCCAGGCAATCTGGTCGACGCGGCCGAGGAGGCCCGCAGGGTGGTGCCGTTCGTCGCCGCCATCAGGGGCAAATATCCCGATCTGCTGATCAGCATCGACACCTGGCGCGCGGAGGTGGCGCGGGCCGCCGTGGACGCGGGCGCCGACCTGATCAACGACACCTGGGCGGGCGCCGATCCGGATCTGGTGCGCGTCGCGGCCGAACTCGGCGTCGGCATCGTCTGTAGTCACACCGGAGGGGCGGTGCCGCGGACGCGGCCGCACCGGGTCCGCTACACCGACGTGGTGGCGGAGGTGACCGAAACGGTGGTGCGCGCGGCCGAGAACGCGCTCGCCGCGGGTGTGCGCAGGGATTCGATCCTGATCGATCCGACCCACGATTTCGGTAAGAACACCCATCACGGGCTCGCACTGTTGCGAGGAGTCGACGTTCTTGTAAAAACCGGATGGCCAGTCCTGATGGCACTGAGCAACAAGGATTTCATCGGGGAGACTTTAGGTGTCGACCTATCCGAACGGTTGGAGGGCACATTGGCAGCGACAGCATGGTCTGCCGCGGCGGGCGCTCGAATCTTCCGGGTCCACGAAGTCGCCGCGACCCGGCGAGTGGTCGACATGATCGCCGCGATCCAGGGCATCCGGCCCCCCGCACGAACCCTGCGAGGTCTGGTATGAAATTCCAACACCGCGAGCCCGCCTGGGCGACTACGAACACCTTCGACAACCCCGAATGGCCGGTCGACGACCTCGTCGCCGCCAAGAACGGGCGCACGGTCTCGGTCGTGCTGCCCGCGCTGAACGAGGAAGGCACCGTCGCCGACGTGGTGGCCAGTATCCGGCCCCTGCTCGGCACCCTGGTCGATGAACTGGTGGTACTCGACTCGGGATCCACCGACGCCACCGCCGAACGCGCGGCGGCCGCAGGCGCCGAGGTCATCACCCGGGAACAGGCGGTTCCCGAACTGGATCCGGTCTCGGGCAAGGGCGAGGTGCTGTGGCGCTCGCTCGCCGTGACCAGCGGCGACCTGATCGCCTTCGTCGACTCCGATCTCATCGACCCGGACCCGGCCTTCGTGCCGAAACTGCTCGGCCCACTGTTGACGGTCGAGGGCATGCACCTGGTGAAGGCCTACTACCGGCGGCCGCTGCGCCAGGGCGATTCCGTCGACGCGCACGGCGGCGGCCGGGTCACCGAACTCGTGGCACGACCGCTGCTGGCCGCACTGCGCCCGGAGCTGTCACAGGTGCTGCAACCGCTCGGCGGCGAATACGCGGGCACCAGGGAACTGCTGACCTCGGTCCCGTTCGCGCCCGGCTACGGCGTGGAGATCGGGCTGCTGCTCGACACCTACGATCGGCTCGGCATCGATGCCATCGGCCAGGTCAATCTCGGCGTGCGCACCCACCGCAACCGTCCGCTCGCCGATCTGGGCGTGATGAGCCGCCAGATCCTCGGCACCGTCCTCGGTCGCAGCGGAGTCCAGGACTCCGGCGCGGCGCTCACCCAGTTCCCGCTGATCGGCGACGAATTCACCGCCCACAGCACCGAGGTGTCGCTGGCGGACCGTCCGCCGATGAACACTTTGCGCCCTTCCCGCGTCGCTGCCTGAGACCACCTCCGCTGTCCCTCGGGCGCACGCACCACGGCTCACCCCATGGGCAAACCCCTCGCGGCTCAACCCTCGGACTCATGTGCCACGCCGTGGGCAGGCCCGTCGCGGCTCAACCCTTGGGCCACGCGTCGCGGCTCACCCTTTGGGGGCGCGCCTCGCGGCGACGTCGTCGGCGTACTCGTCGTAGGCGGGCACGTATCCGTCGGCGCGGCCCGAGAGGACGTACAGCGTGCTCGCGTCGTCGCTCGCGTATCCCTGTTTGCGTAGTTCGACCTTGCGGCTCTTGAAGGTCGAGGTCTGCTCGAGTTCATCCACCACGCGGACGAACAGCGGGACCGCGTAGGACGGCAGGCGGTCGTAGGCGAGCCCGGCGAGCGCCTTCCCGTCGAATTCGGCGTCGGGGCGCAGGGTCACGGCGGCCATTCCGGCTTTGCCGTCGGTTCCGGGAATGTCGACGCCGAACACCACGGCCTGCTCGATCGCCTCGCTCTCGCTGAGCGCGCCCTCTACCTGCGTGGTCGCGACGTTCTCGCCCTTCCACCGGAAGGTGTCGCCGAGCCGGTCGACGAAGGCGATATGCCACCAGCCCTGGTCGCGAACCAGGTCGCCGGTGTCGAACCAGATGTCACCGTCGGCGAAACCGTCGCGCACGAGTTTCGCCTCGGACGCCTGTGCGTCGGTGTATCCGTCGAAGGGCTGCTTGTCCGTCACCTTGGCGAGCAACAGTCCCACGCCGCCCGAACCGACCCTCCGCAATCTGCCGTCGGCTCCGCGCGCGGCCTTACCGGTCTCGTCGTCGTATTCGACGATCGCGTACGGCAGCGGACCGACCCCCGCCGTGCGGTCGATGCCGAACGCGTTGACGAAGGCCACCGGCGCTTCGCTCGCGCCGTAGAACTCGACCACCCGGCCGATGCCGAAACGGGTGGTGAACTCGTCCCACAGTTCCGGACGCAACCCGTTGCCGACCGCGAGCCGGACCCGGTGCTGTCGATCGGTGGGTGCGGGCGGCTGCCGGAGCAGATAGCGGCAGAGTTCGCCGATGTAGATGAACGCGGTGGCCCGTTCCCGGATGATCTCGTCCCAGAATCCGCCCGCCGAGAATTTGCGGCCGAGCGCGTAGGTCGCACCGCCCGCGAGCACCGACGACAGCGCGACGGTGAGCGCGTTGTTGTGATAGAGCGGCAGGCAGCAGTACATGGTGTCGCTGCCGCGCAGTCGAATTCCGAGTCCGCCGAGCCCGGCCATGCTCTTGGTCCAGCGCTGGTGGGTCATCACGCTGGCCTTGGGCAGGCCGGTGGTGCCGGAGGTGAAGATCAGGAAAGCCCGCTCGCGCGCGGTGATCTGCGCGCAGACGGCCGGATCATCGGGATCGGCGAATTCGGCGGCGTCCAGGAGATCGTCGCTGTACAGCACATTCGGCAGCGGCTCCGGCAGCGAGTCGAGCGCCTCCCGGCATTCCTCGCCGACCACGTCGAGCACACTGTCGAGCAGGTCGAAACTGTGTGCCAGCACCCGATCGCGCTGATTGTGATTGACCAGGCCGACGGTCGCGCCGAGTTTCACCACGGCCAGTGCGAGCAGCAGGGTTTCGGGCCGGTTGGTCATCAGCACGCCGACCACGTCACCGCGCCGGACACCGCGATCGGTGAGGACGTTGGCGAACCGGTTCACCTGTGCGTTCGCCTGCTGATAGGTGTAGGTGCTGCCCTCGAAACGCAGGAAGAGCCGTTGCGGGTGCCGGTGGGCGTTGCGTTGGAAATACAGGCCGATCGAGGCCCGGTCACCGGGCCGGACCAGCATCCCGACGGCGTTGCGCACCATGCCCGGTGCGTCGAGCGCCATCGCGGGGAGGGCTTTGACGAGATCGAGAAGACTTACCGTGGTGCGGGTTTCGGTACTCACCGGTCCTGATGCTCCTCAGTATTCACTGTGGCGTCGGCGAAGCCGCGCAGCGCGGCGAAGGCCGAGGCCAGATCGGTCACGACGGTGATCCGCTCCATCGCGTACCTGGTCACGAACCCGCGCTCGTACAGTTCGTCGAGCCAGCGCAGCAGTCCCGCGTAGAAACCGTCCGCGTCGAGCAGGACCACCGGCTTGTCGTGCTGGCCGAGGTAGCCGCCGGTCCACGCCTCGAAGAATTCCTCCAGCGTGCCGATGCCGCCGGGCAGGGTGAGGAAGGCGTCGGCGCGATCCTCCATGACCTGTTTGCGCTGGCGCATGGTGTCGGTGACGATGAGTTCGTCCGCGCCCACATCGGCGACCTCTTGGTGCACAAGGTGTTTCGGAATCACCCCGACGGTCTGCGCGCCACCGGCGCGCGCGGCCGTCGCGACCGCGCCCATCATCGAGACGTGACCGCCACCGGACACCAATTGCCAACCGTTCCTGGCGATTTCGGTGCCGACCCGGGCCGCGAGGGACAGGTGCGCGGGATCGGCGGTGCTGGCCGAGCAGTACACGCACACGGAGTACCCCGCAGCGGTCACCACTGGTCCTCCGTGCCGAGCGCGTCGACATTCCCGCCCGCCGCCGCGGTGTCGACGATGATGGAGACGACGTCCTCGACGCTGTCGGTCAGATGCAGCAGATCGAGATCTCCCGGCGAGATCTTGCCCGAGCCGCCGAGCGAATCCCGCAGCCAGTCAACCAGTCCCGACCAGTACGCGGTGCCGAACAGGATGATCGGGAACCGGGTGATCTTGCGGGTCTGCACCAGGGTGAGCGCCTCGAACAATTCGTCGAGGGTGCCGAATCCGCCCGGCAGGCAGACGAAGGCCTGCGAATACTTCACGAACATGGTCTTGCGCGCGAAGAAATACCGGAAATTGATCCCGAGGTCGACCCATTCGTTGAGGCTCTGCTCGAACGGCAGCTCGATGCCGAGCCCGATCGAATAGCCGCCCACCTCGGAGGCGCCACGATTGACCGCCTCCATCGCCCCGGGACCGCCCCCGGTGATGACCGCGAATCCGGCCCTGGCCAGCGCGGCGCCGATGGCGCGGCCCGCTTCGTATTCGGGGTGTTCGACCGGGGTGCGCGCCGAACCGAAGACCGCGACCGCGCGCGGCACCTCGGCCAGCGCGCCGAAACCCTCGACGAATTCGGCCTGGATGCGCAGCACCCGCCACGGATCGGTGTGCACCCAATCGGTCGGTTCGTGCCGATCGAGCAGATTCTGATCCGCGGTGCCGAGACCGTCCTTGCGGTCGCGACGGAACATGATCGGCCCCCGATACTTGGGGGTCGACTTCCGTGAGCTGGCAACCTCGGGTTCGACGGCGTCGGTAGACATGACGTCCACGCTACCGGGATCGGCGTTTCGCGCACCGAACCACCGGGACAACACCGCGCGTATTCACGGCAACACGGTATCGCCGGGTTCAGGCCCCGCCGACGAGGTAATTCCGGAGAATGGCGGCGACGGCGGTGATCTGCGCGGTCGGCACGTGTTCGTCGCGTTTGTGGGCCAGATTGGGATCGCCGGGACCGAAATTGACGGCGGGAATGCCGCGCGCCGCGAAACGGGAGACATCGGTCCAGCCGTATTTCGCGCGCACCCCGCCACCGCCGTGGGCCTCGACCGAGGCGATGAGATCCGCCGCCGCGGGCGCGGTCAGGCCGGGCAGCGCGCCCGGCGCGGAATCGGTGACCTCGAAGCGCAGGTCCAGTCCCGCGAAGACCTCGCGGATGTGGGCGACGGCCTCGTCCACCGAACGATCCGGCGCGAAGCGGAAATTCACGTCGAGTTCGGCGATATCGGGCACCACATTGCCCGCGACACCGCCCTGGACCCGCACCGCCGACAACCCCTCGCGATACACGCATCCGTCGATGTCGACCTGCCTGGCCTGATACTCCGACAGCCGTTGCAGAACCGGCGCCAGACGGTGAACGGCGTTGTCGCCCAACCAGGATCGCGCCGAATGCGCGCGGGTGCCCTCGGTGGTGAGCCGCGCCCGCATGGTGCCCTGGCATCCCGCCTCGACCCAGCCGCCGGACGGTTCGCCGAGGATCGCGAGATCGCCGTCGAGCCACTGCGGCAGATCGCGCTCGATATGACCGAGCCCGTTGTGTTCGGCGGCGATCTCTTCGCCGTCGTAGAAGATCAGCGTCAGGTCGCAGACCGGATCGGCGATGGTCGCCGCAAGATGCAGGAAGACCGCGTCGCCGGATTTCATGTCGACGGTGCCGCAGCCGAACATCACCGGCGCGCCCTCGGCGTCGGTGTCGAATCTGCTCGGCACGTTGTCGGCGATCGGCACGGTGTCCAGGTGCCCCGCCAGGATCACCCGTGTCGGCTTGCCGTGATTCGTCCGGGCCAGGACGACGTTGCCGTGCCGGAGCACCTCGAATCCGGTGGTCTGCTCGCGCAGCGCGCGTTCGACGATATCGGCGATCACGGCCTCGTCGAGCGAGACGCTGGGAATGTCCACCAGAGCGGCGGTCAGTGCGATGGGATCCTCGCGCAGGTCGATGGTCACGCACTCAGCGTACGGAGACGGGCGGCGCCTTTCTCCGGTGACCCGCGACCGGGTTGTGACGAACAAGCCGCAGGTAGGTTCACCACGGCCCGCCTCGGGTCGGTAACCTCTGTCGACGTGAGCATCAAGGGAGCAGCAGCAGTCGGTATCGCCAATGTGACCGCGGACGGAACCGTCCTCGACACCTGGTACCCGAGCCCGGAGCTGGGCGAATTCGGCGAGACGGGCACCAAACGCCTCGATGACGCCCCCGCGGAGTACGCCGCGCTGCTCGGCTTCGACGACGCGCGCGGCGTCGACGTGATCGCGGTGCGCACCGTGATCGCCGACCTGTCCGCCCCGCCGGTCGACGCGCACGACGTCTACCTGCGCCTGCACCTGCTCTCCCACCGGCTGGTGACCCCTCACACGATCAGCCTGGACGGCCAGTTCGGCCTGCTGAGCAATGTGGTCTGGACCAACCACGGCCCCGCCGCGGTGGAGGGTTTCGAGGTCACCCGCGCCAAACTGCGCGCCCGCGGTCCGGTGACCGTCTACAGCGTCGACAAATTCCCGCGCATGGTCGACTACGTGATCCCGACCGGCGTGCGCATCGGCGACGCCGACCGGGTCCGGCTCGGCGCGCATCTCGCCTCCGGCACCACCGTCATGCACGAGGGTTTCGTCAACTTCAACGCGGGCACCCTCGGCAATTCGATGATCGAAGGTCGTATCTCGGCGGGCGTCCTGGTCGGCGACGGTTCCGATATCGGCGGTGGCGCGTCGACCATGGGCACGCTGTCCGGTGGCGGCACCCAGATCATCTCGATCGGCGAGCGTTCGCTGATCGGCGCGAACGCCGGCGTCGGCATCCCGCTCGGTGACGACTGCGTGGTCGAGGCCGGACTCTACGTCACCGCGGGCACCAAGGTCGTCACGCCCGACGGCACCGTGGTCAAGGCCGCCGAACTGGCCGGGCAGAACAATCTGCTGTTCCGTCGCAATTCCCAGAGCGGAGCGGTGGAAGTGGTGTCCCGCGCGGGCACGGGTATCGAGCTCAACGCGGCGCTGCACGCGAACGACTGAATTCCCGCAGGGTGAGCCTCACGAGGCGGGCTCACCCTCCAGCCCGAACGCGATGACCCGGTCCGGGCGGATGCGGATCATCTCACGGGACACGCCGTCGATGTAGGGCTGCACATCCGTCAATGCCTCTGCGGTGCCCCGTATTTCGAGGCAGCGCACCCGCCACGGCCGGACCGAGGCGACGTCGTCGACCACGAAGGCGACGCGGTCGTTACCGGTCAGATTGCGGAACTTCCACGAAGCGCCCATGTTCCAGCCCGCGATATCGATGGTGCCGAGGTCGGCGTTGTACCGGAAGCCGACGGGGTTGTTCTGGGGCGAGCCGTCGGGGCGGACGGTCGCCAGCCGACCCAACTGCTGTGTGTGCAGGTAATCGATCTGTTCGGACGTCAGCTGTGCGTTCATATCCGTCACCGTAGAACCTGTACCTCACTCGAGGTCAATCCCCCGAAGCCAGCACCTTCTTCTGCACCTTGCCCATGGCATTGCGCGGCAACGCGGTCAGCACGCGGACCTCTCGTGGCCGTTTGTGCACCGAAAGCTGCTGCGCCACATGGTCGATGAGTTCGGACTCGACATCGTCCGCCACACCGTCGCGCAGCACGACGAAGGCGACGACGCGCTGGCCGAGATCGTCGTCGGGCAGACCGACCACGGCCGCTTCGGCGACGGCGGGATGGCCGAGCAGCACGGTCTCGACCTCGCCCGCCCCGATCCGATAGCCGCCGGATTTGATGAGATCCACCGATTCGCGCCCGACGATGCGATGGAAACCCTCGGCGTCGATGACGGCCACGTCACCGGTGCGGAACCAGCCGTCCTCGGTCCAACTCTCTGCGGTCACCTCGGGACGGTTCAGGTATCCGTCGAACAGCATCGGTCCCGAGACCTGTAGCCCGCCGATACTCTCGCCGTCGTGCGGCACCGGCGCGCCGGTTTCGTCGCGCAGCCGGGTCCGCACGCCCGCCACGGGGGTGCCGACCCAGCCGGGCCTGCGCTCGCCGTCGGCGCGCGTGGACAGCGTGATCATGGTTTCGCTCATGCCGTACCGCTCGACCGGACTCTGCCCGGTGAGTTCGCGCAACTTCTCGAAAACCGGAACGGGCAGGGGCGCGCTGCCCGACACCAGCAGCCTGGCTTTCGCTAAGTGCCGTGCGGCCTCCGGATCTTCGACGACCCGTGACCACACCGTCGGCACTCCGAAATACAGCGTTCCCTTCGCCTGCGCGTAGGCCTGCGGGGTCGGCTTGCCGGTGTGGATCAGCGGTGAGCCGACGCGAAGCGGGCCGAGTAGGCCGAGGATCAGGCCGTGCACGTGGAACAGCGGAAGACCTTGTACCAGTACATCGCTCGCGGTCCACGACCACGCGTCGGCGAGGGCGTCGAGCCCGGCGGCGATGGCGCCGCGCGTGAGTATCACGCCCTTGGGCAGGCCGGTGGTGCCCGAGGTGTAGAGGATGAACGCGGCCGAGGACGGATCGGGTTCGGAATAGGTGTGCCAGGAACGCGCGTGCACGCGTACCGGCACCACCGGCAGTCCGGTGCCGTCGGGCGCCTCGCCGAGCCATGCCTGCGCCCCCGAATCGGCGAGGATATGGGCGAGTTCGGTCTCGCCGGAATCCGGCGGCACGGGCACCACCGTGACGCCCGCGATCAGGCAGCCGACGACCGCGAGCACCGTCGTGACGGTGGGCGCGGCCAGAACAGCCACCCGGTCGGCGCGAGCGACTCGCTCGGCCACCGAGGTCGCCGCGCCGAGCAGATCACCGCGCGAGAGCGTGGTCCCGTCGATGGTGACGGCGTCGGGTATATCCGCACCCGCGGCGACGGCGAGCGGATTCAGGGAACGAAGCAGCAACGGCGAGCCGAACGACATTCGCTCACGCTACTGCGCGCGGACCCGGCGACCGACGCTGCCCCACGGACGGTCCGCCCTCCGATCACAGCTCGGACGACGTCGGCGGCAGACGGTTGACACCCCGCAGAGGCGGTGAGACGGTTTATGAATACTCTTCTCAACGACGAGATCGAGGTCGCCATGACCAGACCATTTCGCGCCGCCGCGTCGACGCCGAGCACGCGCGCCGGGACCGACGACTTCGACATCACCCGTCATATCGACGGATCGGCCGCGTTCTTCGGCGCGGCGGCCAACGTCATCATGCAGTTGAGCACCCCCGCCGTCGGCTACGGCGTGCTGGAGAGTCCGGTCGACAGCGGCAAGATCATGCTGCACCCGATCAAACGGACCCGAACCACCCTCACCTATCTCGCGGTCGCCATGCTCGGCACCGAGGACGAACGCGCCGCCTACCGCGCGGCGATCGATACCTCGCACCGGGGCGTGCGCTCCGGCCCGGACAGCCCCGTGAAATACAACGCCTTCGACCCCGTCCTGCAACTGTGGGTGGCCGCCTGCCTCTACTGGGGCGCGCGCGACCTCTACGAGCGCATGCACGGTCCCATGGACGAGGCCGCCGCCGACGGCTTCTACCAGCACGCCGAACGTCTCGGCAGCACGCTCCAGATGCCCTCCGGGCTGTGGCCCGCCGACCGCGCCGCCTTCGACCGCTACTGGACCGAGAACCTGGCCCGCACCAGCATCGCCGCACCGGTGCGCGCCATGTTGGACGACATCGTCGACCTGAAGATGTTCCCCCGCCCGGTCAACCTCGCCTTCGGCCGATTCCACCGCTGGATGACCGCGGGCATGCTCCCCGCCCACCTCCGCGACCAGATGGGCATGCCCTGGTCCGACCGCGACGACCGCAACCTGGCCCGCCTGCTCACCACCGCGGGCGCGATCGAGGACCGAATCCCCCACGCGCTCAGGACTTTTCCGATCACCGCATTCCTCTGGGACCTGCGCCTGCGCCGCCGCCTCGGCCTGCGCCTGGTCTGACGACGCGACGCGTCTTCAGGACACCCTGAAGGAGACGACGACGTGGTCGCGGGCGAAGCGGCGGATGGCCTGGTCGTCGCCGAGCGGGATCACCGTTTGGGGGGTGAGCGCCAGTGATACCGCGGTGCGGGCGATCATCTCGGCGAGGGGGGCCGGGTCGTAGTCGGGGAGTTTTCCTTCCGCCTGGAGGCGGGCGACGAATTCGGCGAGGTAGTCGCGGCCGAGTTCGATGATCGGCGCGCCGCGCGTGGTGAGGAACGGCAGGACCAGTTCGGGTTCGGTGGCGAGCAGGCGGTGGACCAGTTCGTTACCGCGCAGGCCGTTGATGAACGCGGCGAACAGTTCGACGATCTGGTCCTCGGCGTCGGCGTCGCGGTCCACCTGACGTTTCAGTACGGCGTCGACCTCATCGATGAAATCGCGGGTCTGACGGAGCGCGACCGCCTGGATGAGATCGGATTTGCTCGCGAAGCGCCGGTACAGCGTGGCCAGCGACAGCCCGCAGCGCCGTGCCACCTCGACCATGCTCGTGCGCTTGATCCCGAAATCGAGGAAGGCCATCAGGGCGGCGTCCAGCACGCGTGCCTGATTGCGATCCTCCGGGCCCGTGTTGCGCACCAGGGGCAGCAACCTGGTCAGCCTCGCCATGCTCTCCACCTATCCACAGTCGATTCCGGCGAAACGATGACGATCCAAGCATCGCATAGCATCACCCTCCGGCGACGGTCACCGCCGATTGACAGGGTTCCGAGACGATGAGAAGGTGAGGGCACAATCTTCTCACTTTTCGTCATCGTGGACGAAGACAGAAAGACGGGGATCCCATGACCGCACCCCTGCGCGAGACAACGCCCGAACCGGCCCGAAGCTGCCGCTACGGGACGGCAGACGACTTCGACATGGAGGAGTTCTGGACCGGGGCGGCCGCCTTCCTCGGCGGCACCGCGAACGTCATCATGCAGCTCAGCCTGCGTCCGGTCGCCTACGGCGTGATGGAGAGTCCCGTCGAATCCGGTCGCATCACCGTGCATCCGTACAAGCGGCTGCGCACCACGCTGACCTACCTCGCGGTCGCGCTGATGGGCACCGACGAGGACAAGCGGATCTACAAGAAAGCCGTCAACGGCTCGCACCGGCCCGTCCACTCCGGTCCCGACAGCCCGGTCGAGTACAACGCCTTCGACCCGAAACTACAGCTGTGGGTGGCTGCCTGCCTGTACTGGGGCATCGTCGACCTGGAGGAACGACTACACGGTCCGATGGATCCCGACACCACCGAGGTCTTCTACCGGTACGCCTCCCGACTCGGCACCACGTTGCAGGTGCGCCCCGAGATGTGGCCCGCCGATCGCGCCGCGTTCGACGAGTACTGGACTTCCGAACTGGCCACCAAGACGATCGATCCGAGGACCCGCGCCTTCTTCGACGACCTCATCGATCTGAAGATGGTCACCAGGCCGCTGCGGATCTTCGCACCGATTCAGCGCTTCTTCGTTGTCGGGCTGCTGCCACCGCATCTGCGCTCGGAGATGCGGTTGACCTGGACCGACCGCGACGAACGGATCATGAACGCGCTGTTGCGCGCGATCGGCGCCGTCCATCGGCGATTCCCCAAGCCCGCCAGACTCTTTCCGCTCAACGCCTACCTGTGGGACATGCGTCGCAGGCACCGGCTGGGCAAGCCGCTGGTCTGATCAGGACCGTGAGACCAGCGCCCGCAGGAAGAACCCCAGATTCGCCGGGCGCTCGGCCAGCCGCCGGGTCAGGTAGCCGTACCACTCGTTGCCGTAGGGCATGTAGACCCGCATCGCGTATCCGGCCTCGGTCAGCCGGGACTGCTCACCCTCGCGAATGCCGTAGAGCATCTGGTGCTCGAAACGATAGGCGGCCCGGTTCGTTTCGGCCGCCATCGTCTCCGCCGCCAAGACGAGCATCGGATCGTGGGTCGCCACCATCGGATAGCCGTCCCCGTACATGAGGACTTCGAGACAGCGCAGATACGATTCGGTCACCTCGACGGCCTGCTGGAAGGCCACACCCTGCGGTTCCCGATAGGCGCCCTTGCACAACCGGATTCGTGAATCCGGACCGGCGAATTCGGCGCAGTCGGATTCGGTGCGATGCAGGTAGGCCTGGAGAACCGTGCCGAGCCAGGGGAATTCGGGCCGCAGTTCGAGTACCGAGGCCAGGGTGGCGTCGGTGGCGGTGTGATCCTCCGCGTCGACGGTCACCCATACCCCGGCCTCGGCCGCCTTCGTGCACAGGACGCGCAGATTGTCGGTGGCGATGGCGGGGCCGTCGGCGGGTAACGCCTGCCCGAGGGCCGATAATTTGACCGACACCTCCACCGGCGCGACCTCGACACCGAGCGACCGCACCCGCCCGAGCGCCGCGAGATCGTTGATGAGCGAGAGGTATTCCGCCACGGTCGCGTCCGCCTGCGCCCGGTCGGTCGTGTACTCACCGAGGAAATCGACGCTGACCAGCCGGTCGGTGCCGAGCACGGCCGCCACGACCGGAAGCAGTTCGGTCCTGCTCTCGCCCGCCACGAAGCGGCGGACGATATCGGTGGTGACGGTCGTGCCGGTGAGCACGCGTTTCATGCGCGGCGACCCGGCGGCCGCGAGAATGACGGGACGCAGCGGATTCATCGCCGCCTACCCCGCACCGGATTCTGCGTTGCCTGGCCCACCGTGCCTCCTGTGCCGTCGGGAATGCCGCTCACACGTCCATATGCGGATAGCGATGCTCGACCGGGGGGACGAACGTCTCCTTGATGGTCCGTGGCGCCACCCACCGCAGCAGATTCAGCGGCGAACCCGCCTTGTCGTCGGTTCCCGAAGCGCGCGCGCCACCGAAAGGCTGCTGACCGACCACCGCGCCGGTGGGTTTGTCGTTGATGTAGAAATTGCCCGCCGCGAATCGCAAAGCGGCACTCGCCTGTTCGATCGCGTGCCGGTCCTGGGCGAAGATCGCGCCGGTCAGCCCGTAGGGTGCGGCGGATTCGGCCTCGGCCAGAATCGCGGCGTAGGAACCGGGTTCGGCATCGTCGTAGACGTGCACCGACAGGATCGGGCCGAAATACTCGGTCCGGAAGGACTCGTCGCGGGGATCGTCGGACAGCAGTACCGTCGGGCGCACGAACCAGCCTTCGGAATCGTCGTACTCGCCGCCGACCGGGATGGTGATCCCGGCGTCGCGGGCCCGCTCGATGGCGGCCACGTTCTTGTCGTAGGAACGTCGATCGATCAGCGCGCCACCGAATTTCGTCAGGTCGGCGATATCGCCGTATTCGAGCCCGCCCGCGACGTTCAGGAAATCGTCGCCCATGACCCGCCACACCGAGCGCGGGATATAGGCGCGCGACGCGGCGGAACATTTCTGGCCCTGGTATTCGTAGGCGCCGCGGACCATCGCGGTGCGCAACGCGTCCGGATCGGCCGAGGGATGCGCGACGATGAAATCCTTGCCGCCGGTCTCACCGACCAGCCTCGGATAGCCGTGGTAGCGGCCGATATTCGCGCCGACCTGCTGCCACAGGTATTGGAATGTCCCGGTGGAACCGGTGAAATGGATTCCGGCCAGGCGGGGATCGCTCAGCGCGACTTCCGACAGTGCCGCGCCGTCGCCGGTCACCATGTTGATCACGCCGGGCGGCAGGCCCGCGGCTTCGAGCAATCTCATGGTGTAGAACGCGGACAGCGTCTGGGTCGGTGACGGTTTCCAGACCACCGTATTACCCATCAGGGCGGGCGCGGTCGGCAGATTTCCCGCGATGGCGGTGAAGTTGAAGGGGGTGATCGCGTAGACGAAACCCTCCAGCGGCCGATACTCCAGGCGATTCCACACCCCGGGCGAGGACTGGGGTTGCTGTTCCATGATCTGGCGCGCGAACGCCACATTGAAACGCCAGAAGTCGATCAGTTCACAGGGTGCGTCGATCTCGGCCTGGATCGCCGATTTCGATTGACCGAGCATGGTCGCGGCGGCGATGGTCTCACGCCACGGGCCCGCGAGCAGGTCCGCGGCGCGCAGCAGGATCGCGGCGCGTTCGTCGAAGGGTAGCGCGCGCCAGCCCGGCGCGGCCGCGATGGCCGCGTCGATGGCTCCGCGCGCTTCGGAGTGGGTGATATCGGTGTAGGTCCCGAGGACGTGAGCGTGCCGGTGCGGGGCGACGATGGAGTGCCGATCGCCGATACCCGGGCGATGTTTGCCGCCGACGACCAGCGGGACATCGACGGATTCGGCGGAGATCTCGGCCAGTCGCGCGACCAGTAGTTCACGCTCCCGGCTGCCGGGTGCGTAGGAATGCACCGGCTCGTTGCCGGGGACAGGGACAACCGTGACAGCGTCCATACCCCAGGCTATCGCCCTTTGCGGCCGGTTGCGCGCCACGCGCGCCGATCGCGTGTCCGCCGATGCTGCCTGACAACCGCTCGATCGGGCGGGCGGTCGGCGATCGGGTGGCCGCATCGAACCTAGGGTCGTCGGCCGATCGCGGATCGCGACGCGCACGGTCCGACCGTCTTCGACGCTCCGGAGTGTCAGATGAGCGTCGGGCACGCCCGGCGCGCTGTTCTCAGCGCTCGCCGAGCCGTGAGACCGCGGCGTCGATGCGCTCGTCGGTCGCGGTCAGGGCGATGCGGACGTATTCGGCACAGCCCGGGCCGTAGAACTCGCCGGGCGCGGCGAGGATGCCGCGTTCGGCCAGCCAGTCCAGGGTCGTGTGGCAGTTCTCGCCCCTGGTCGACCACAGGTAGAGGCCCGCTTCGGAATGATCGATGCGGAAACCGGCCGCTTCCAGGGCCTTTCGCAGAATCTCCCGGCGCGCCCGGTACCGTTCGCGCTGCTGCGCCTCGTGCGCGTCGTCGCTCAGCGCCGCGGTCATGGCGGCCTGGATCGGGAAGGGCACCATCATGCCGGAATGTTTGCGGACTTCGAGCAGTTCCGCGACGAGTTCGGGGTCGCCCGCCACGAATCCGGCGCGGTAACTGGCCAGATTCGAGGTCTTCGACAGGGAATGCACCGCGAGCAGGTTCGTATGATCGCCGTCGCAGACATCGGGGTCGAGGATCGAGACCGCCCGGCCCTCCCAGGTCAGTCCGAGGTAGCACTCGTCGGAGGCCACGATCGCACCGCGCTCGCGGGCGAAGGCGACGACCTTGCGCAGGTGATCGACGCCGAGCACCTTGCCGGTGGGATTCGACGGCGAATTCACGTAGATCAGGGCCGGGTTGCGCGGGCCGAGCTGGGTCAGACCGTCCGCGCGCACGATCTCAGCGCCCGCGAGCAGTGCCCCGACCTCGTAGGTCGGGTAGGCGGCCTCGGGGATGACGACCAGGTCGCCGGTGCCGAGGCCGAGCAGTTTCGGCAGTCCGGCGATCAGTTCCTTGGTGCCGATCACCGGCAGGACGGCGGCGGGATCGATATCGGTGACCCCGTAGCGCCGCTTCAACGCGTCGACGGCGGCGGCGCGCAATTCGGGCGTCCCGTGCGTGGTCGGGTAGCCGGGGACCTCGGCGACCGAATTCAACGCGGTCCTGATCAGCGGTGCCACCGGATCGACCGGGGTGCCGACCGACAGGTCGACGATTCCGCCGGGATGCGCCGCCGCTTTCGCCTTGACCGCCGCGATGGTGTCCCAAGGGAAGTCGGGCAGCAGCGAGCTGACCCGAATACGAGCCGACACGTGCGAACTCACTCGCCCATCGGGGGGAGTTCTTTGATGAACGCCGGATCGAAATCGGTCTTGCCGACCTTGGTCGCGCCACCCGGCGAACCCAACTCGTCGAAGAAATCGACGTTGGCGTTCACGTAACCGATCCACTGGTCGGGGGTGTCGTCCTCGTAGAAGATGGCCTCGACCGGACACACCGGCTCACACGCACCACAGTCCACGCACTCGTCGGGATGGATGTACAGCATGCGACCACCCTCGTAGATGCAATCCACGGGGCATTCCTCGATGCATGCCTTGTCCTTCACGTCAACGCACGGTTCAGCGATGATGTACGGCACTGCCGTTCTCCTAGTCTGGTCCTCACCTGCGGGATGGTCCGCCTGCGAAACCCTATCCCTACACCCCACGTTACTACCGGTCAGCCTGCCCTAACTTCCCAGCTCCGACCCCGGCCGCGTCCACTGTGACGCCCCAGCCAGATCCTAGTGCCGCAACCCCGTTCACGCCCGCATCGAGTGACCGATCCCTCCAACCCCACCGTTCACACCCGCGGCGCGATCTCCAGATCCGCCCACAGCAATTCCAGCGGAAAGGGATCCGAGGCGGCGACAGCTACCGGGCCCATATCGCGATGACCGGTGCCGATATGGATGTAGGGGCCGGTCCGATCCGACAGCGTGTAGCGCTCGATGGTCAGCGCCCCGATCTTGTCGAAACTCACCAGCCAGTAGTGCGGGATGCCCGCGTCCGCGTAATCGCTCATCTTGTGCACCCGGTCCCTGCGTTCGGACCAGGTGGACAGCACCTCGACGACGATCACGCAGTGCCCGGCCCCCAACTGCTCGAATTCGGGGAGACCCGCGCTGCTCACGCGGGACGACGAAACCGTCGACGATCTCGAACTCGCGGCGGACGTCCTCCTCGATGTCGAGGAACGTCACCCAGTCGATCGGCGTCGGTTGCGGGCCCTGCCAGATGACGGTCACGTCGCGATCGTAACCGTCGTCCCGAGTGCTTCCGTGGCTATCCGACGACCAGGGGGATCGAGGTGGCGGAGCGGTCGATGCGGCCGTAGACGGTGGTGCGTTCGCGGACCGGCCTGCCGATGCCCTCGGCGATCTCGCGCAGTTCGGCGACGGTTTTCGCCGAGCCGTGCTGGGAGCCCGCCATGCGGGAGATGGTCTCCTCCATCAGGGTGCCGCCGAGGTCGTTGGCCCCGCCGTTGAGCATCATGCGGGTGCCCTGGGTGCCGAGTTTGACCCAGCTGGTCTGGATATTGTGGATACGGCCGTGCAGCATGATGCGCGACAGGGCGTGGGCGGCGCGGTTGTCGCGGATGGTCGGGCCCGGGCGTGCGGCGCCCGCCAGGTAGAGCGGGGCGCTCTGGTGGACGAAGGGCAGCAGCACGAATTCGGTGAAACCGCCGGTCTCGTCCTGGATTCCGCGCAGCACGCGCAGGTGGCCGACCCAGTGCGACGGATTGTCGACGTGGCCGTACATCATGGTCGAACTCGACCGCAGCCCCACCTGATGGGCCGTGGTGATGACCTCGATCCAGGCCGACGCCGGCAGTTTGCCCTTGGTGAGCACCCAGCGCACCTCGTCGTCCAGGATCTCGGCCGCGGTACCGGGGATGGTGTCCAGCCCCGCCTCTTTCAGCGCGACCAGCCAGTCCTTGACGCTCTGACCGCCACGTGACGCGCCGTTCACGATCTCCATCGGACTGAACGCGTGCACGTGCATCGACGGCACCCGCCGCTTCACCGCGCGCACCAGATCCGCGTATCCGGTGACCGGCAGATCCGGGTCGATACCGCCCTGCATGCAGACCTCGCTCGCACCGTCGACATAGGCCTCCCAGGCCCGGTCGGCGACTTCCTCCGTGCTGAGCGTGAAGGCGTCGGCGTCGCCCTTGCGCTGGGCGAACGCGCAGAAACGACATCCGGTGTAGCAGATATTGGTGAAGTTGATATTCCGGTTCACCACGTAGGTGACCTCGTCGCCGGATACCTCCCGGCGCAACTGATCGGCGAGGGCGACAACGGCTTCCAGATCCGGGCCGTCGGCGGTGGCGAGCGCCAGGTATTCGGCGTCGCTCAGGCCCGCCGGATCGGCTTCGGCGGCGCGCAACGCCGCGAGTACGTCGGCGTCCAGCCGCTGCGGCGCGGTGATCGCCAGATCACGGGCCTGTTCGCGAATGGTGTCCCAGTCGCCGAAGGCTCCCAGGACCTCCTGGCCGAGTCCGGAATCGCTGCGGCTCTCGGTATTTCGTCCGGTGATGTCGATCGAGGTGTTGAGATCGACCCGCCCCGCCGAATCCCAGTTCTCGTCGGGCTCCTGCCACGGCAGGCCGACCGGCAACGCGTCCGGGTTCGCCAGACCGGTCGCCGGGTCGGTCAGCGCCGCGACGTGCGCGCCGATCCGGGGGTCGATCCACGGATTGCCCGCGCGCACGTACTTCGGATGCGCGGAGGTGCGCTCGACCAGCTGGTATCCCGCGGCTTCGGTGATCTCGCGCAGGGTGTCCAGATTGGGCCACGGCCGTTCGGGGTTGACGTGGTCGGGCGTGACCGGGGAGACCCCGCCCCAGTCATCGATCCCCGCGTCGATGAGATCGAGGCAGTCCTGCTGGGAGACCAGATTCGGCGGCGCCTGCACCGGCACATCCGGGCCGAGCAGCAGCCTGGTGACGGCGATGGCGGCGCGGAATTCCTCCAGACCGGCGTCGGGGGTATCCCGCATCGCGGTGTCGTCCTTGGCCCGGAAGTTCTGGATGATCACTTCCTGGATGTGCCCGAATGCCTTGTGCTGCTTACGAATCGCCATGATGGATTCGGCGCGCTCGACCATCGTCTCGCCGATGCCGATCAGGATTCCGGTGGTGTAGGGCACCGAGAGACGTCCGGCGTCGGTGATCGAGCGCAACCGCACCGCCGGATCCTTGTCGGGACTGCCGTAGTGGCATTCGCCCTTCTCGGTGAACAACCGGGACGAGGTGGTCTCCAGCATCATGCCCATGGACTGCGCGACCGGCTTGAGCCGGGAGATCTCGTCCCAGCTCATCACACCCGGATTCAGGTGCGGAAGCAGTCCGGTCTCCTCCAGTACCAGGATGGAGACGGCGCGCAGATAGTCGAGGGTGGAATCGTAACCGCGCTCGTCGAGCCACTGCGCGGCCTCGGGCCAGCGGTCCTCCGGCCGGTCACCGAGGGTGAACAGCGCTTCCTTGCAGCCGAGCGCCGCGCCTTCGCGCGCGATCTCGAGCACCTCGTCGGGTTCGAGGAACATGCCTTTGCCCTCGGCCCGCAATTTGCCCGGGACCGTGACGAAGGTGCAGTAGTGGCATTTGTCCCGGCACAGTTTGGTTAGCGGGATGAAGACGTTGCGGGAATAACTGATGGTTCTCGGGCGACCCGCCGACTCCAGACCCGCGTCGCGCACTCTGGCCGCGCTGGCGGACAGATCGACCAGGTCATCGCCGCGGGCGTGCAGCAGCACGGTGGCTTCGTCCACGTTCAATGTCACGCCGTCACGCGCTCGCCGCAGCGCCCGGCGCATGGCCGATGACGTGGGCGGCACGGGGGGGACACTCGGTGTCGCTAGCTCGGTCACGCCCTCGATCATGCGCTACACATCCTTCGCTGTCTCCCTCCAGTGCACCCGAGTGAGCGTGCGGCAATGCCGCGACCGCGCACACGACGACGGCGGCGCCGCGTACGGCGCAGTCGTGAGCAACACAACCTCGAGACGGCGCGCGGTTATTCCATGGGCGCTTCGGCGCGTCGACGGAGGGCGGGAATTTCGTGCCAACATGGCTGTATGTCGCCACCGAGCACCGTACTGGCCGATCCGGCACTGCGACCGAGCCCGAAGGCCAAACTCCTGTGGGCCCTCCAGGGGGCGGTGTTCTGGCTGATCGCGGTGGCGGCGGTGCTGATCTGGGCATTCTTCGACTCGGGCCATCGTGGCTGGCAGGGCGCGGCACTGGCGGTGGCGGTCGTCCTCGGGATCGTCAACGTGACGTTGGTGCCGTGGTGGCGCTACGCGGTGCACCGCTGGGAGGTGACCGACGAGGCGGTCTACACCAGGGTCGGCTGGCTGACCCAGGAGAGCCGGGTCGCGCCGATCTCGCGCGTGCAGACCGTCGACACCGAACGCGGACCGCTCGAGCGGCTGCTCGGTCTGGCCACGGTGACCGTGACCACCGCGTCCTCGGCCGGAGCGGTACGTATCGAGGCGCTCGATCTGCCGGTCGCGGAGGAGACGGTGACCTGGCTGACGCAGATCGCGGCGCTGCACCGCGGGGACGCGACGTGAGTGGACCGACCCACGACCCGGCCGCCCGCGCCTCCCCCGCCGACGCACCCGCCGTCCCCGATCAGGACAGTTGGTTGCGGCTGGACAGACGAATGCTGTTGGTCCATCCGGTCAACGAGGTGGCGAAATTCATTCCGGTGCTGGTCGGCACCCTGATCCTCGGCACGAGCAGCGGCAATCACGGCTGGAGTCTCATCCCGCTCGCCCTGATCATCGGTTTCGCCCTCACCCGCTGGTTCACCACCACCTATCGGATCGGCCCGACCCACGTCGAATTGCGCACCGGGCTGATCCAGCGCCGCAAACTGTCGGTGCCGCGCTCTCGAATCCGTTCCGTCGACATCGAATCCGATCTCCTGCATCGACTGCTCGGACTGTCGGTGGTGGTGATCGGCACCGGACAGCAGGCCGAGTCGGGCGAGAAGTTCCGACTCGATTCCCTCGACCGCGCGTTGGTGCCCGCCTTGCGCGCGACCCTGGTCGATCATCTGACCGCGAGCGCGAAACCCGCTGCCGAACAGACCGATTCGGAATCTCCCGACCGCATCGCGCCGGATGTCGAGCCGGTCACCGAACGAGAGATCGGGCATTGGCAGCCGAGGTGGGTCCGTTACGCGCCGCTGTCGCTGACCGGATTCGCGGTGATCGCCCCGATCGTCGGCGCGGCATTCCAGTACGGACTCGGCGATATCGTGTTCCGATCGGACGCGGCGCACTCGTTGGAGGAGGGCTCGTCCGCACTGGTCGTGCTCGCCGTCTTCGGCGGGGTGGGCGCCATCGTCGCACTGGTCAGCCTGGCCGCCTGCACCCGTTATCTCGCAACCTATTTCGGGCTCAGGGTGCTCGACAACGGCCGCACCCTGCACCTGCGCCACGGACTGTTCACCAAACGACAGATCACGCTGGATCTCGCCCGGTTCCGTGGCGCGACCGTCAACGAGCCACTGCTGCTGCGTTTGTCGGGCGCCGCCGAACTCGAGGCGATCATGGTCGGGGAGAACGCGCGTCAGAAGATCCTGCCGCAGGCGCCCCGCGCCGCCGTGGAACGCACCCTGGCCGAACTTCTCCTCTCCCGCGCCGCGATACCCGATACCCTGGACGCGATAACGACTGGCGCACAGGGTGATACGTCCGATCTGTCGACCCGCGCCTCCCCCGGTTCGCCGCGGACGAGCGCCCAGGGCAGCGTTCCTCTCGCGTCCCACGGCAACGTCGCGCGCCGCCGCCGCTATACCCGGGCACTCACCCCGACTCTCATCGCCGCCGCGATCCTGTTGCTGCTCACCGTCATCGGACTCGACCTATCACCGTGGCTGTGGCTGATTCCCGCCGTGACCGCTCCGTTCGCGATGGCTCTCGCCGAGGACCGCTACCGGGGGCTCGGCCACGCCGTCCTCCCCGCGACACCGTCGACTCCTGCCTGGCTGATCACCCGCGCCGGATCACTCGACCGGGACCGCGACTGCCTCGAAGGCCCCGGCATCATCGGCTGGACCGTCCGCCGCTCCTTCTGGCAGCGCCGATCGGGAGTCGCGACCGTCGTCGCGGCCACCGCGGCGGGAAAGAAGCGGTACCTGGTGGTCGACCTCCCACTGGACGAGGCGTGGGCCCTCATCGAGGCGATCACCCCCGGGCGTCTCGGCACCCGCCCGCCGCCGTCGGAGCCTTCTCGGCGTACGAACTGAATCCGGCGACCACTCACCAGTCCGGGCGGCCGATCGAGAGTTGATGCTGGAAGACATTGCCGGGATCCCATGTCGCCTTGACCCCGCGCAGCCGTTCGTAATTACCGCCGTAGTACAGGCCGTGCCACGGCACCCCGGAGGTGTTCCACTGCCGGTCGGCCATATCAGGATCGGGATAGTTGATGTAGCTGCCGCCGTTGGATTCGTTCGGCACCGGCGCGCCACCGGTCGCCGCGTAGACGTCGCGGAACATCTCACGGGCCCAGGCGATCTGACGATCGTCGTCGCCGGGAATACGCCACGCGGCATGGATGAGCAGCTTCATGAACGAATTCCGCGCCGAGACCGCGGTGGCGTCGGCGGCCACCGCATTGGTCGCACCGCCGAAAGGCATGAATTCCAGCTGGGATTCACCGAGGAAGCGGATATCGCTCATATAGCGGTAGAGAGTCCGCAACTGTTCGGCCGAGAACGACTTGCGCAGATACGCGGACTTCGCCTTGACCCGGAACCCGGGCATCCCCTTGGCGTAGTAGACGTTCGCGAGAGTGTCGGCGTAGGACGAGGTGGTCGGCGGCGGACCGACCAGCCCGGGGGTCACACCCGCCGATACCGCGGCGACGAACTCGTCGAACATCTTCGCGGCATCGGGCAGGTCGCCGTCGAGCAGGACGAGCACATCCGAACCCGCGATACCGGGTTTGATGTGCAGAGGCGCGTACAGACCGGTGAACGGGTCGCCCGGCGCACTGTGCTGTTCGAAGAACGCCAGGTAGTTGCCGACGAGGCGAACGAACGACTCCTCGGTCGCGAACGGCAGCGTCAGCCGCGTGTGCAACATGGTCCCCGGCGGTTTCGGCAGCGCGCGGGCCGGATCCACACCGTCCGACCCCGAGGAACGCAGCAGGTAACGCGTGGCCACACCGAAATTGCCGCCACCGCCGCCGGTATGCGCCCACCACAGATCCGCGTTCGGACCGTCCTCGGTCGCGACGACGACCGACGCCGCGCCACTCGAATCGACCGTGACGAGCTCGACCCCGTACAGGTGATCGGCCACCAGCCCGAGCCGCCGCGACAGCGGGCCGTAGCCGCCACCGCTCATATGCCCGCCCGCACCGACCCCTTTGCAGATCCCGGCGGGAAGCGTCACACCCCAGCCGCCGAGCAACCGCTCGTAGACCGCCCCCAGGTCGGCGCCCGCGTCCACCGAGAACGCGCGATGGGTCTCGTCCCACGACACCGTGTTCAACCGCTGGAGGTCGACGATCGCGCGCGTCCGGTCGTTGTCCACGAAATCCTCGAACCCGTGCCCACCCGACCGCACCGCGAGCGCGGAACCCTCTTTCACCGACCGCTCGACCGCGACCCGCACCTCCTCGGCATTGCCCGGCACGAATATCTGCTGCGGCCGCGCGGTGAAACGCCGGTTGTAGCCACGAGTGGTCAACGCCGCGTAATCCGCGTCGCCCGCCCGCACCATGCGCGGTTCCACCGCGTGCGCGACCGGCAGGCCCAGCGTGCTCACCGCGGCGCCGACCACTGGCGCGGCGAGGAAGCGGCGACGAGACAGCGGCATCTGTTCCCCCTGTTCGAAGTGTCTGTGTGGCGAACCAGACACTAGCTGTTCGTCGGTTACCGCGCGAAACATCCCCGCGAGGCTGCCATCCCGGCCAGGGGCCGGCGCTCCGGGCACGGGTAGACGGTCGCGCTATCCGGCGCATTGCGGTGTGGCTGATCGGTTGCCGGGTTCCGGCGACGTTGAATGGACGACGTGGTCGAGACCTCGAACGCGCGGACCAAGGAGCTGCCGATCGCCGATCGGCGGGTCCGTCGACATCAGCGGGGGGACAAGTATCGGCTGACGGCGGTCGGTGGTCTGGCGGCGCTGTCGCTGGACGCGCTGTCCAGCGTGGCCTACGGGCCAGAGGCGATCGTGCTGGTGCTCATCGCGGCGGGGACGGCCGCTGTCTCGCTGACCTTTCCGATCGCCTGCGCGATCACCGCGCTGCTGTTGGTTCTCGTGCTGTCGTATCGGCAGGTGATCGCGGTCCATCCCGACGGTGGCGGCGCGTACGCGGTGTCGAAGCGACAGCTCGGGCGGGGTGCGGCGCTGCTGGCGGCGGCGAGTCTGGTGGTCGACTACGTGCTCACCGTCGCGGTCAGTCTCAGCGCGGGCGCGGCCAGTCTCGCGAGCGCGTTCCCCGAACTCGCCGACAATCTGCTGCTGCTCACGCTGCTCGCCCTGGCGGTGCTGACGGTGGTCAATCTGATCGGGGTGGCCGAATCCGCGAAAGTGCTGATGGGTCCGGCGATCCTGTTCGTCGGGCTGATCGTCGCGGTGATCGTGGTCGGGCTGACCCGTTCGCATCCGGTCGCGGTGATCGGAACAGCGCACCGTCCCTTCGACCCCATCACGGCCATCGGAATCATCCTGGTGCTCAAGGCTTTCGCCGCGGGTTGCTCGGCACTGACCGGTGTCGAGGCCATCGCCAACGCCGTGCCGTCGTTCCGTACCCCTCGGGTGCGCCGCGCCCAGCACACCGAGGTCGCGCTGGGACTGCTGCTCGGCACCCTGCTGCTCGGGTTGTCGTGGCTGATCCGTAAGCACGGGGTCGTGCCGCGTGAGGACGTCACCGTGCTCGCGCAGTTGTCGGCGGCCGCGTTCGGCACCGGCTGGCTTTTCTATCTGACCAATCTCGCGGTCACGGCGGTGCTCGTGCTGGCCGCGAACACCAGTTTCGGCGGGCTGCCGATCCTGCTGTCACTGCTCGCCAAAGATCGGCGGATCCCCTCGCTGTTCGCGCTGCGCTCCGAACGCCCCGTGTTCCGCTACGGGGTCGGCGCGCTCGCGGCCGTCGCCGCACTCGTACTGATCGCGGTCGACGCCGAAACCCATCGATTGCTTCCGGTGTACGCGGTCGGGGTCTTCATCGGGTTCACGCTGTGTCAGACCGGTTTGGTGCGGCACTGGTGGCGGGACCGGGGATCGGGCTGGGTGTCGCGCGCCGCGCTCAACGGCTTCGGCGCGGTCCTCACCGCCGTCGCCGCGGTGGTGCTGCTCGCGGAGAAGTTCACCGAGGGCGCGTGGCTGCTGCTGATCATCATCCCGGCCCTGATCATCCTGTTCGCCAGGACCGAGGGGTACTACCGGGGGATCGCCGATCAACTACATCTCGGCGTCCTGCCCGCGCGGCCGAGGCAGGCGCCGGTCGCGCGGGAGATGGTGATCGTCCCGGTGGTCACGATGAGTGAGGTGACCGCGCGCGCTCTCCAGGCCGCGCTGCGGATGCGCGGCGAGATCGTCGCCGTCGCGGCGGCGATCGACCAGGAGTCGATCACCCGGCTCAGCGCGCAGTGGAAGCAGTGGGATCCCGGCATCCCACTGACCGTGCTGCCCTGTCCGCACCGCAGCCTCGTCGCGACCCTGGTGGGATACGTCCGCAAACAGACCGCCGCCGGTCACGAGGTCACCGTGCTGCTCGCCCAGGTCGAGCCGCGTCGCTGGTGGCACCGGCCGCTCCACAATCCCCGGGGACCGGTCCTGGCGGCCGCGCTGCGCGCCCGTACCGACGCGGTGGTCGCCACCCTGGCGGTGCGGGTCGACTGACCGGGCGGTTCAACTCGGGCGCGATGCCTGCGGACCGGTTCGGAGGTAGGTGTAGGCCAGCGGCGGGCCGAGTCCGCACAGGAGCAGGAGCAGCGTCGGCCAGTCGCTGATCAGCATGATGTCGCCACCGGGACCGCTGACCGAACACGCGAAGAAACCGACCGCCCAGGCGAGCACCGGGAGCAGCGCGATCCCCGGCCGGTCGGTGAGGGTGCGCATCGCCGCGACCAACGCGACGTTCAGCACAGCGGCCAACAGCGCCGTGATCGGGAAGGCGACCGCCCCTTCGGTCAGGACGCTCGCGAGACCCGCGGGCGCGGCGACGACCTCCGGTTCCGGAGCGGGCAGGCTGCCGCTACCGAGGTAGACCGGCAGGTAGAGCACCTCGAACACCAGGGTGAACAGGCCGCTGAGGACCAGCACCGTCATCAGCGCGACGGCCGGAATTCCCGCCGGGCGATTTCCAGCGGCGCCGGACGCTCCGGGCCGCTTGTCGACGGTGGCCGTCACGACACCGGCGGATAGCCGAGGAGCGACAGCAGGTGGCTCTGCATGTCGACGAACGTGTACAGCACCGACATGTACAGCTCGTGCTGCGCCGGCCAGTTCGGCTTCATGCTGTCCACGAACGCCACGATGGCGTCCTGGAGATGCCAGTTGTACATATGACGAGTCTATTCCGCTGGACATTCGCGGGTCGTGGCCCTCTTCCCACAGGCTCCGGCCCCTACCGCCATCGCAGCACTCCGGCTCCTGTCACAGCTCGGATCCACGGCTCCCGGATACCCGGATCTCAGTCGAGTCCCGCGAACAGGTCGTGTTCGCGGCCGTCCGATCCGGTCGGGCCGCGTTCGCCACGAACCAGGATGTAGTGCTCCTCGGGCAGGACCGGCTGCACGACATTGTTCGACAGGGCGAACTCTCGGCCGGAAGGGGCGACCGTCACCTGGGTCGCGTGGGCGCGCAGCGCGGCGCGTTTGGCGGCGAGCACGTCGGATACCTCGATGGTCGTCGTCACCGAATGGCCGGGCACACTGGCCAATTCGTCCACGGCGGGCAGCCGCCAGCCTTTCGGGAGCGCGCCGGGAAGTCCTTCGACCGTGCGGCGGGCGAGCACCTCGGTGTGCAGGCGGAGCATCTCGCCGTCGGTGACCGTCCAGTAGAACTTCGGTGTGTCCCAACCGCGTTCGGCCGCCGCGTGTACCGCGTCGGTCGTGATCCGGTGTGCGCGAACATGATCCGGATGACCGTAACCGCCGCGCGGGTCGTAGCCGATCACCACGTCGGGGCGCAGTTCCAGCACGATCTCGGTGAGCGCGTCGACGGCCTCGGCACCGGAATGGATGAAGGCCCTCGGGTTCTCGGCCGACGGGGTTCCGGCCATTCCGGAGTCACGCCACCGCCCGGCTCCGCCGAGGAAACGCGGGGGCGCGCAGTCCAACGCGGCCAGGGCCCTGGTCAATTCGAGGATCCGGTAGCCGCCGAGTTGGTCGGCCCGATCGGCCACCAGTCGCGCCCACTGATCCCCGATGACCTCGCCCTCCTCGCCGAGAGTGCAGGTCACCACGGTGACGGGTACCCCCAGACGACGGTAGTGGGCGATGGTGCCGCCGGTGGTGATGGATTCGTCGTCGGGATGGGCGTGGACCAGCAGCAGGCCGCCGGTCACGGAATCCGTCTCCACATCGCGGCGTCGCCGAAGATGCCGACCTGGATCGCACCGCTGAGCGACGCGCCGTCGACCCACGGGCCCGAGGCCGCGACGACGTTGTCCTGCACGATCGGCAGCACCGTCGCCAGATTCCACAGGCTGGGCTCGGCGTCGGCGAGCGTCCTGCCGACGTCGATACCGCGCAGCGCGCCGTCGATCCCCGGTTGCAGCGCGGGATCGCACACCCCGGACAGATTGCTCGGCGCGCGGCGCGCAGCTTCGACCGCGGCGCGCGCCTCGCTGTCGGTCACGGCCGGATCGGCGACGGGCGGACAGCCGTAGCGCGAGGCCAGCACGGTCGCGGGATCGCTGCCAGCGACCTCCCAGCCCACCAGCGCGTCGACACCGCTCTCGACGACTTCCTTACCGTAGAGCGCGTCGGCGGCGAGGCTACGGACACTGGCATCGATTCCGGCGCTGCGCAATTGGTCGGCGGCGGTATTGGCGACCGCGAGCGCGGTCGCGTCGTTGGTCACCGCGCCGATCCGGATGACCAGTTGTTTGCCGTTCTTCGCGACGGTCCTCGGCTTCGGCGCGGGCGAGGTCGGCGACGACGCTGTCGGCTGCTCGGGCGCGCGGGCATAACCCGCCTCGGCGAGCAGGGCGAACGCCTCTTCGGAGGTGGCGCGCGGGGGCGCGGTCGGGAGGTAACCGGGATCGGACGGTGTCAGGATCTGCGCCCTGACCGGCTCCACCCAGCCGCCGGTCTGCGCGCCGACGGTGGCGAGCAGCGCGGGATCGAGCAGCGCCACCACACCGCGCCGGACCCGGGGATCACCGAGATCCCCACTGCGCCCGTTCAAGACGAATTGCAGTTCGCGCGACTGCGGCATGATCGCGGTACGCACCGAGGGAATCGCCGCCAGTTGCGCCTGGGTGGCGACGCCGCCGTGCACGAGCGCCATCTGCGCGTCACCGGTGCGCAGTGATTCCGCGAGTTGCGCGGGAGTTCCGCCGCGGCGCAACAGGATCTGATCCGGCGCGGCGGGTGTTCCCCAGTACCGGTCGTTGCGTTCGAGCAGGATCTCGTCGCGTCCGCGATCCACCGATTTGATCGCGAAATTGCCGCCGGAGACCTGGCTCGGCTCCTCCAGTCCGTTGACGAATCCGCCGGGCGAATCCTTCAGCAGATGCGAGGGCAGCAGGTCGACGAACAGTTCGCGCCACGCCGGATACGGCTGATTCATGGTCACCGTGACGGTTTTGCCGCCGCCGGAGGAATTCACGTCATCGATCAGCCGGTAGCCCGCCGGATCGACCGCACCGGGCTGGGTGATCATCTGCTGCCACAGGTACCGGAAATCCTCGGCGGCGATCGGCGCCCCGTCGGACCAGTTGGCCTGATTGCGCAGCGTGTAGGTGATGGTGAACGGCTCCTGCGCGGTCACCTCGGCCGAGGTGACGAGCGCGGTGTCCGGCACCCACTCGGTGGCGCCGGGCACCGCGGGATTGGGCACCGGACGGAACGGGCTCGGCAGCACCATCGAGGCCACCGCGGCGTTGGCGGGCGACTGGTCGGCGCGCAGATGCGGATTGAATCCGATGCCGATGTCGTCGATCGCCACCACCACGGTGTGCTTGCCCGGTTTGGCCGGTGTCGTCTTCGGGCTGTCGGTGCTCTCGATCGGCGGCGGCGGATTCGCGGTGCAACCGGCCAGCACCGTGACCGAGACCGCCATCATCGACACCACTGCCAGCATGGTGCGCGTCGTCGCGCGTCGTCTTGCCCCCGAGCTCACGGAGCGCACTCTACCCAGCCTCGCCGTCGGCCGACCACCGGCCGACGTAACCCCGCCCGAAGCGCCGAGACCCGGCCGGACACGATCCGGCGGACCGGTCGCCATCGGCTCGCGGTCCGCCGGATCCGGCGTTCGTGTCGGCGCGGGCACGATCGTGCCCCGGTTGATCGCCGAACGTCGGCACTACAGTGCGGCCCGGTCCCGAGCCTTCCGCCTGGACAGTTCCCGGCCACGCTCGGTCGCACCGAGAATCACCTTGCGCACCCGGACGATCTCCGGGGTGACCTCGACACATTCGTCGCCCGCGCAGAATTCCATCGCGCTCTCGAGATCGAGTTGCAACGGCTTGGCGAGGGTTTCGAACACGTCGGCGGTGGAGCTGCGCATATTGGTCAGCTTCTTCTCGCGGGTGACGTTGATGTCGAGATCCTCCGCACGCGGGTTGATCCCGACAACCTGACCCTCGTAGGTGTCGGCGCCCGGCTCGACGAAGAACTGGCCGCGATCGGAGAGCTGGATCATGGCGAACGGCGTCACGCTGCCCGCGCGGTCGGAGACCAGCGAACCGGTGTGCCTGGCCCGGATCTCACCGGCCCACGGGGCGTACCCGTGGAAGACGGCGTTGGCGATGCCGGTGCCCCTGGTCTCGGTGAGGAAGTCGGTACGGAAACCGATCAGTCCGCGCGAGGGGACGATGAACTCCATGCGCACCCATCCGGCGGCGTGGTTGTTCATCTGGACCATCTTGCCCTTGCGGGCGGCCAGCAGCTGGGTGATCGGGCCGAGGTACTCGTCGGGGCTGTCGATGGTCAGCTCTTCGAAGGGCTCGTGGATCTTGCCGTCGACCTGCTTGGTGACCACCTGCGGCTTGCCGACGGTCAGCTCGAAGCCCTCGCGGCGCATCTGCTCGACCAGGATGGCCAGCGCCAGCTCACCGCGGCCCTGCACCTCCCAGGCGTCGGGGCGACCGATATCGAGCACCCGCAGCGAGACGTTGCCGACCAGTTCCGCGTCCAGACGCGATTTCACCATCCGGGCCGTCAGCTTGTGTCCCTGCACCCGGCCGACGAGCGGCGAGGTGTTGGTGCCGATGGTGACCGAGATCGCGGGCTCGTCGACCATGATGCGAGGCAGCGCGACCGGGTTCTCGACGTCGGCCAGGGTGTCGCCGATCATGATGTCGGAGATGCCCGCGATGGCGACGATGTCACCGGCGACGGCGAGTTCGCCCGGCTGACGCTCCACACCGATGGTCTGGAGCAGTTCGGTGATCTTGACCTGCTTGACGCCGTCGGCGTGCATCCACGCCACGTTCTGCCCCTTGCGCAGTTCACCGCTGTAGATGCGGACCAGCGCGAGGCGGCCGAGGAATGCCGAGGCGTCGAGGTTGGTGACGTGCGCCTGCAACGGAGCCGCCGGATCGCCCTTGGGCGCCGGGATGTACTCCATCAGCACGTCGAACAGCGCGTCGAGGTTCTCGGCGCTGGGGGCGTTGCCGTTCTCCGGCTGTTCCCGCGACGCCTTGCCCTCGCGCCCGGAGGCGTAGAGCACCGGCAGATCGAGGGCCAGTTCGGCGGCCTCGGCGGCGGCGTCGTCCAGATCGGAGGCCAGATCGAGGAGCAGATCGTGGCTCTCCTCGACGACCTCCGCGATCCGGGCGTCGGGCCGGTCGGTCTTGTTGACGACCAGGATCACCGGCAACGACGCGGCAAGTGCCTTGCGCAGCACGAATCGGGTCTGCGGAAGTGGCCCCTCGGACGCGTCGACCAGCAGCACCACGCCGTCGACCATCGAGAGGCCGCGTTCGACCTCGCCACCGAAGTCGGCGTGCCCCGGAGTGTCGATGACGTTGATCACAGTCACCGATCCGTCCGGGTTGTGCCGGTGCACGGCGGTGTTCTTGGCGAGAATGGTGATGCCCTTCTCGCGCTCCAGATCACCGGAATCCATCACCCTGTCGACCAGTTCGGCACGTTCGGCGAACGCGCCCGACTGACGAAGCATGGCGTCGACCAACGTCGTCTTACCGTGGTCGACGTGGGCCACGATGGCGACGTTGCGAAAATCGCGTGACGACACGCCTCAATCCTCCTGCTGTTGGGTATAGGTTCGGGCCGACCCCTGCAAACAGGTGGAGAATCGAAACTCACCGGGCATTGCGGCCAGGTTTACACCTTACCGCCCGGGGCACCACCCCTGATCCCCCGGCACTCTAGTAAGGGTATGCTAACCATCGTGGGCAAGGTCAAAGCAAACAAGGTTTCCTCGTTGAAACCCAAGAAGAAGTGCTGTCGCAAGAAGACGCGCTGCGTGAAATGCCCTGTGGTCATTATGCGTATGAAGAAGGCCGAGGCCGCGGGCTGCTGTGGCAAGGATCTCAAGAAGGCACTCAAACAAGCGCGCGCGGCCTGACCGGCGAACTCGCGGCACACCTGTCGTCGCGCGCCGACACGCCCGCATCGGCGAACGCGAGATTCACGACTATCCGGACACCGATCGCGCATCCACGCGTGGGATCGCGATGAAACCGCGCGAGGCGGGGTAGAACCGGATCATGAGCACCGAACTGCTGACCGAATCCGAGATCGCCGAAGCCGTCGCCACGCTCCCCGACTGGACCCGCACCGGATCGACGCTGACCCGCACCCTGGAGGCGGGCTCGTTCCTGTCCGGTATCGAACTGGTGGGCGCCGTCGCCGAGGTCGCCGAGGCGGCCGACCATCATCCCGATATCGATATCCGCTGGCGCAAGATCACCTTCGCGCTGTCCACCCACTCCGCGGGCGGACTCACGAGACTGGACGTATCGCTGGCTCACGAGATCGATCGACTGGCTCCGCGATTCTCCTGAGCAGCCGACCCGAGCGGATCACCCACCCGTAGAAGACCAGCACCCCGAGCACATCGACCGCGCCGAGCCAGGACAGCACGCCGGGACGGGAGATCTCCCAGATCGTTGGCTGGAAGAACGACAGCACCCACGGCACGCCGACCAGCATCGTCACCAGCCAGTAGCCGGCGAGTACGCGGGCGCCCGGCGCGTGCCGCAGCGGTCCGTAGACCAGCCACAGGACCGTCGGCAGCAGCCACACCCAGTGGTGCGACCACGAGATCGGCGACACCATCAGCCCGAACAACTGGACGATCACCAGGGTGCCGAGCCGGTCGTCGGAATCGAGTGCGCGCCAGGCGAAGTACGCGAGTACGGCCACCACGAGCGCGGAGGCGATCCACCACGGCCCCGATTCGACGTCGTGGCCGAGTATGCGACTCAGCGTCCCGCGAATCGACTGGTTCCACACCGAGCCGACCGGCCCGATCCGGTCGGCGTCGCCGAGCAGCGTGCCGAAGTACCGCGTCGCCTCGTGATTGTTGATCAGATAGCTGACCCCGACCGTCGCACCGAACACCGCCGCCGACCACACCACCGTGGCCCAGCGCCGACGCGCCACGAAATACAGACCGGTGATCGCCGGTGTCAGCTTGATACCGGCGATGATCCCGACCAACCCGCCCGACAACCACCACCGTGAACTCCGCACCGCGACCATGGCGCCGAGTACGAGAAAGACGTTGACCTGGCCGTAGTCGATCGTGGTCCGCACCGGTTCGAGCCAGAGGCCGACGGCGGTCCAGCCGATGGCGGCCACCCGCCACCCCGGCGCACGCAGCCGTTCCCGGCCGAGAACGAGTTCGAGGCTGATCCACACCACCCCGTACAGCGCCGCGACCGTCGCGAGCAGCCAGCCGATGGCGACCGCGGTGAACGGCAGATAGTGCAGCGGGAAGAAGACCAGCGCCGCGAAGGGCGGATAGGTGAAGGGCAGCGGGAAGTCCGGCGTCTTCTCCGCGTAGGTGTAGTCGTAGAGCCGATCGGTCAGCAGATCGGCCGAACCGCCGACGTAGACGTGCAGATCGACGAGATTCATCCCGTTGTCCGACAGCAGCATCCACAGCAGCCGAGCCAGCACCGACAGAGCGAGCGCGAGCACGGCCAGCCGTAGGGGTGCGGCGGCCGGACGGCTGTCCGTCCGAGCGCTCTCTCGGTTCACATCGCATGCTTTCGACGTCGGTGCGAGCCGTCTTCTTCGACCCGTCGGAAAAATGTTCGGTGTGTTCGGCGACAAGTGCCGAAGGCTGCGACTACATTAACCGGAGCCCCGATCCACCCGATCGGACGTACGAATCCGAGACGTCGTCGGATTTCGGTTCGGTCTCGCTCACGGCGTCCCGTGCACCGCCTCTCGGTGGTTGAATACTCGCAGGTAACATTTGCATCACCTTTCCGACCAGTAACACCGGCGAGGGGCTACGTTCCGATAACACTGTTCGTCCACGCACCTGTCGGACATCGCAGCTGTACAACTCGGTGGCGTTGTCCCTAGAGTGACCCCGAAACGATGGCTTTTTGCATCGCTCCAGATGTACCCGAAGGTAAGGACGGCTAGACCAGTGCTTCGCACCCGAGGAACGCGGATTGCATTGTCCGCTCTCGCCCTGGCGGCGAGTGCTTCGCTTGCCGCGCCGACCGCTTTGGCGGCGCCCGCGCCCGCGCCCGCCGCGGTCCCGAACAACATCCCCATGGTTCCCGAGGGTGTTCCGGTAGACGCGCTGGCCGCGCTTACCCCCGCGATCGTCGGCTCGATCGCAGGGCCCGCCGATATCGCGGACGGCCCGCAGTCAGCCATTCTCGCCCAGGCGCGTGCGCTGCTGGCGACCCTGAACCTGCCGCCGCAGATCAAGTCGACCCTGGAACGGATCATCACGTTCCTGGACGGCAGCGGCGGCGGCGGTCCCGAGGTCCCCCAGGACGGGCCGGTCATCGCCCAGTTCCTGTACCCGACCATCGGCAAGGGGTGCATCAGCGCCTCCGCCGATTCGGTGGGCACCGCACTCGCCGTCCCCGGCCCGGCGCAGCTGCCGCCGCCCGGACCCGCGGCCGGACAGACCGGATTCGTCTTCACCGCGCTCGGCACCAAGGCGCCGACCGTCGCGCAGAATCCGCCGATGACGGTGCAGTGGCTCAACCTCGACACCCGTCAGAGCGGTGTTCAGGCGCTGACCGACGAGGCCAAGATCAACCCGGACGGCCCCGCCACCCTGTCGGCGATCGCCAACACCGGTTCGGGTCGTATCGTCGCGGTCGTCGGCGGCTCGCTGACCACCAAGGCCGAGGACGCGGAGCCGCGCACCTGCTCGTTCCTCCCGACGCTGGGATTCTTCACCGTCTGATCCCTCTTCGAACCGAACCGCCTGCCACCGTCATCCGGTGGCAGGCGGTTCTTCGTTGCCACGCCGACGACACGCACGCCGATCCGGGCGAAGGCGTGTACCGGCCCGGGCGCTGTGGTAGACCGAAGTCATGGCGACTGTCGATGGAACCGTTCGTCCCGACCGTTCGATGCGAAGCAGGCGATCTCGCCGATCGATACTGTCCATCCGCTCGGAGGGTTCCATCCTGTCCATCGGTTCCGCGTATTCGATCCTGTCGATCGGCAGTGTCGGGTCGATTCTGTCGATCGGATCGGTCGGATCCTTCGGTTCGGCGATATCCTCCGGCTCGTTCGGCAGCCTGGGGTCGGCCTTCTCCGGTCTGTCCCGGTGGTCGTTGTTCTCGTGGCAGGGCGATCACGACGCGCCGGATTCACGCCCGAATCTGCGAGTCGTTCCCGACGACGAACCCGATCTGCGGATTACTCCGGTCTCGCACTGCCAGACGTGAGCACGGAACGCGCCGCCGCTACCACTGACCATATTCGGGCCGAAGCACCGCGTTGAGGTCGACGCCGATACCGTCCACCGCGCGTTTGTCGATCTCGAATTGATGCAGATGCGCGGCCGCGTGGACGAAACCCTTCGGCGTTCCCCAGTTGTGCTGCCAATACCAGGAACCGAGACCGGCGATACGGGCCAGGTCGATGGTCGGCGAATTCGCGTAGATACCGACGTTCTCCTTGCCGAGTACCGATTCCCAGCCGAGTAGATAGGGCGCGATCATCGTGGCGAAGTCGACCGCGGACGGATTGTCGTCGATCGAGGCGTAGATGGGCCGATCGTCCGGGCCGCCTGCCGCGCGATGCAGTTCCAGACCACGGGCGGCATGACGTTTGCCCGCTTCGAGTCCGCCGCGCCAGTCCGCGGTCGCGCCCTTGCCGTACTGGTAATTGGAGACGATGGTCAGACCGGCCTCGTGCAGCGCGTCGACTTCGGCGGCGCGCAGCGGTTTGCCCGTCATCCATTCCGCGCCGGGGCGGCGATCGGAGACGTAGCGGATGACGCCGACGTGGCCCGCGGCGCGGATCGCCTCGGCGTCGGGCACACCGCCCGCGTAATCGATGAGGGTGCCGAGTTCACCCGCGGCGGTGGCGGTGGGTGCGGTGATGCCGACCACGGCCGCGGCGGCGGTCAGGGCGAAAAGTTCACGGCGGGACAGGTCCAACGAACGCATCGCAGACTCCTTCGCGCTCCCCCCGAACGACGACATCGGACGGTCTCAGAAGCAGCAGGAAGCAGCGTGCCCGGCGCACCTTCCCCAAGGTAGATCGCGCGCCGGGAGCCTCGAACGTGTACTAATTTCACCACATTCACATTGGAACCGCCAGACCCATCGGAAACACTCATCACACTCGCCACAGGCGTCACGATCAGGCGATGGTGTCGATCCGCGCGGCCACATCGATGGTTCGCTGGGAGCTGTCGTCCAACTCGGTCCGCACGACCCGCGCGACCTGGGCGACGATCTGTTTCTTGATGCCCGCGAGTGCACCGAGGGTGGCCGCGCGCATGCCCTGCGCCTTGAACTCCATCCGGATATCGTCCGGATCGGGCGGCGTCACATCGATCACCAGGCGTAGCGGGTCCGCGGCACGCGCGGTCAGGACCAGCGGGACCTCGACATCGACGCGGTAGTGGTTGGCCTTGAGCACGTCGACGGTGATGTCCAGACTCACCGGCAACATCAGATCGAATCGGACCGGCTCGTGCTCGGGATCCTCGACCGGGCGCGCGGTCAGCTTGGGGACCCTGATCGCGCCGCGGACGGTGACCGTGGCCTTCCGGCCCGGACCCGTACGGAACGGACCGACATCGATCGCGCGCCCCGCCATCCGCTCGACCACATCGAAGACCCGGTCGCGGGTGACGACGTGGTGGAAGAAGTTCGTACCGAACCTGCCGTAATCGATCCAGTCGAATTCGGCCCGCTCACGATGTTCGGAGCGGGTGCCCCCGACCAGCGCCTCGATATCGAACACCCGGCCGCGCCGGGCCTGCGGTTCGTCGAGCATGGCGTTCACCCGGTTGGCGACCTCGCGCTGCACCATGCCCGCGATGGGATCGAGTAACCATTCCCCCACCGAGTCCAGGGCCTGCGCGCGCAGCACGAAACTGACGTCGCGGGCGCTGATCGGCGGGATATCGATGACGACGAGCACCGGATCGGCGGTGCGCGCGTGCAGTGTCAGATCGATTTCGACCACGGCCGTCAAACGCAGTCTGCGTCCGCCGAGCAGCACTTTCACCGCGAGCGAGAGCGGGACGGTGAGTTCGAAGACGACGTGCGGGTCGTGCCGGAACAGCACCGGCTCGCCGACTTTGCCCTCGGCCACGAATCCGGCGAGACCGGCGGGGCCGATCGAGAAGGGGCCGATCGTCATACCTCGGCCCGCGATTCCCGATACCGCCGCGACGATCCGCTCCTCGGTCACCGCGTGGGTGACGAAGCGCTCGCCGAATTCGGCGTAATCGATCCAGATCGGATCACCGCTCGTTTCGTCGGACTGCTGCGTCATCGGCTGCATGTGTTCCGGAACCCTTACCTGTGGACGGGACATCGGACACGCTACGCGAGCCGGAATTCCCATCGACGCGGTCGGGTTTGCGCCCGTCCGGTGCGAATACCGACGAGAGACCAGCTCACGAGGTGGAGCCCCGCCATGTTGATGAGGGGGAAACACAGCGGGGCTCCGGGTGACAGCGCTGCCGGGCGCTGACTACTCCATGGTAAGTCCTCGAGGCGGACTCACCGAACCCGCCCGCGCCGACCATTTCGGCTGAGCGGCAATGACTCTCACAGTCGTCCGAATCCGACCACCCCCGCCACCCCGGCGAGGGCGAACCGATGGATCCTCACCTCGCCGAACTCGTTGCCGCCGATGGTGGTGACGAGCCCGTTCTCGACCTCGAGAACGATATTGGTGTGCTGGGTGAACGGACTGCCGTCGCCGTATAACAGCACGTCACCGGTGCGCGGCCGATAATCGGCGGCGATCGGGGTGAAGCGGCCCGCGTTCTGGTAGTACTCCTGGAGGGTGTAGACACCGGGGATCCGCCACGATCCCGAATGCGGATTCTCCAGCGTCACGCCCGCCTCCCGCATGACCCAACTCACAAAATCGGCGCACCACGGTTCGTCCACGCCCTCGGAATATTTGGTGCCGTCACCGGGATCGGCGAATTCGCGCTCGACGACCGCGACCAGCCGTGCCTGCGCCGGATCGAGGGCGGCGCGATCGATGGCCGGGAATTCGGCCGGGCTCTCCCCCACGACGGCCGCCCTCGGGTTGTGCGACTGCCACCAGCGCACCCCGAGCGCCGCACCGGCCGCGAGCGCGACCGCCAAAATCCCCACGGTGATCCACAGACCCGCGCGCGTCCTCGTCGATTGTCCTTGCGACATACTCCCCCGCCGTCACGGCCGACCCTCGGCCTCATGAATTGGACGAACGAGCGGGCCGTACGGTTCCCCATCCCCGGTCGCGAACCGACCGGGGTTCAGCCGCGCGGGTCGCGACCCAGGTAGCGCAGCAGTTCCTCGACCGGGCCGTCACCGGGTTCGCCGTCGAGCACCGCCGAATACGCGCCCCACTGCCGCAGCGGCTCGACGATCTCCATGTCCGGGCTACCGCCGGGGCCGGGGTTGACGGTGCGCGCGGCGGTGAGCAGGTGGGTGGCGAGTTCATCGGTCAGCGGGGAGGGGCCGCCGGTCGCGACGGCGATATCCCAGGCGTGAACGGCGGCGTCGAGGGCGCACAGCACGGCGGCGACGGCGGTCGGCAGCTCGCCGTGCGGCAGCGGAGTGGGAACGGTCGGGGTTTCGTCGGTGACGGTGGACCAGGCCAGAGCGGTCGGCTCGATGGCGGCGCGGACGAGTGCAAGCGGTGCGTCGGCGAGTTCACCGGACGGGTCGAACGGGTCGTAGGCCGGGCCGACGCCGAAACCGAGGGACGCCGCGTAGGCGAGCTGATCGCCCGCCGCGTGCTGAACCACCTGGGTGACGGTCCACTCGGAGCAGGGAGTCGGCGATTGCCACTGATCGTCGCCGACGCCTGCGACCGCGTCTTCGAGCGCGCGATAGGACTCGGCGAGGACGGTGCGCCAGACGGTGTTCAGGGAGGCGGTGTTCTGGGAGGCGGCGGTGGTGTTCATGTCGGCCCTTTCGGTCGGGTTGTTCTCGGTGCTGACATGAGCGTATGACCCTATTAGGCTTGTTTCTTTCCTAATAGGAACGGGGATGAATGTGGCGCGGACCACATCGCGAGTGCTGCGTCTGCTTGGACTGTTGCAGGACCGCGCGCACACCGGGCGCGAACTCGCCGAACGGCTCGGCGTCACCGATCGCACCCTGCGCAACGACATCCGGCGACTGCGCGAACTCGGCTACCCGGTGCACGCCACGCGCGGCGCCGTCGGCGGATACCGCCTCGGCCGCGGCACGACGATGCCGCCGCTGCTACTCGACGACGACGAGGCCGTCGCGGTCGCGGTCGCCATCGGACTCGCGGAGGACGGTTCGACCGGACTGACCGATATCACCGATCACGCGGGCCGCGCGCTGGCCAAACTGGAGCAGATCCTGCCGAAACGACTCCAGCGCAAGGTCACCGCACTCGGCACCGCGACCGATATCGGCCCCGCGACGACGGGTTCGCGCGAACCCGACGCACCGGTGCCCGCCACGCTGCTCACCACCCTCGCGAGCGCCGTCAGGGACGGCGCGACGGTGCTGGTCGACATCGAGGACACCGAGACCGGTTCCGACGCCGCCGAGATCGAGCCGTATCGGTTGATCAACTGGCAGCGCCGCTGGTACCTGGTCGCCTATTCGCTGCGAACCCACAGCTGGCGCGCGATTCCCGTCGCCAGGATCTCGCGGGCGACGCCGGGGGAACGCCGCTTCGCCGCACGCGCGCTGCCGGGGGAAGATCCGGTGGCGTTCGTGATGCGCGATATCGCCAGCACCGGATGGAAGGTGCACGCGCGGGTGACGGTCCTGGCCCCGGCGGAGACGGTGATCGCGCGGATCAATCCGGCCGTCGGGGTGGTGGAACCGGTGGACGACCGCAGTTGCGCACTGCTCACCGGCGCGGACGCGCTGGAAACCATCGCCATCTACCTGAGCATGCTGATGATGGACTTCCGCGTGGACGGACCGCCCGAACTCGTCGAGCACCTGCGTACCCTGGCGCGGCGCTACACCGAAGCGGTGGCCGACGTCCCCGGGTGACGCCGTCGGATCAGATCGCGACCTTCTCGATCTTGCGGCCCATCGGAATGCAGGCCGTCAGCACGACGGCCAGGATCGCGGCGGACATGGCGATGAAGAAGGTGGTGTGGAATCCCTCGCGCGAGGGCAGGGAGTGGCCCGCGTACACGAAGGTCATATGGGCGAGCACCACACTCATCACCGCGGCGGAGGTGGAGGTGCCGATCGAGCGCATGAGCGAGTTCAGGCCGTTGGCCGCCGCGGTCTCGGTGATCGGCACCGCGCCCATGATCAGCGCGGGCATCGCCGCGTAGGCGAGTCCGACACCGCCGGAGACGATCACCGACGCGAGCATGATCTGCCAGACGCCGTTCATCATGACCACCGCGGACAGGTATCCGGCCGCGATCACCCCGGCGCCGAGCATCAGGGTCACCTTGGGCCCGCGCGCCGCGGTCAACCGCGCCGATACCGGTGAGAGCAGCATCATCACCAGACCGGCGGGTGCGAGGACAAGACCGGCGTTGACCATCGTCAGCCCGAATCCGTAGCCGGTGCCCTCGGGGGCCATCAGCAGCTGCGGGAAGCTCAGCGACATGGCGTAGAGCGAGAAGCCGACCCCGATGGACGCGAGGTTGGTGAAAAGCACCCGGGGCCGGGCCGATACCCGCAGGTCGACCAGTGGCGCGCGCTGACGAAGTTCGAAATAGCCCCAGCCGAGGAAGACCAGGAGCGAGATCGCGAACAGCCCCAGGATCGAGGGGCTGGCCCAACCCCAGTCCGCCCCCTTGGTGATCGCGATGAGCAGGCACAGCAGCGCGATCGACAGCCCGACGGCACCGCCGAAATCGAAACGCGACGGCGTGCGCACCGGCGATTCCGGCACCAGGACGAAGACCAGGATCGCGCACACGACACCGAGTCCGGCCGCGGTCCAGAACAGCACGTGCCAGTCCGCGTTCTGCCCGATGAACGCCGCGGCGGGCAGGCCGACCGCGCCGCCGACGCCGAGCGTCGCACTCATGATCGCCATCGCCGACCCCACCCGCTCGGCGGGCAGTTCGTCGCGCATGATGCTGATCCCGAGCGGAATCGCGCCGATCGCCGCGCCCTGCAAGGCCCGGCCGATGATCTCCGGCACCAGCGACGAGAAGGCCCCGCAGATCACCGAACCCGCGATCATCATGAGCAGGTTCGCCAGCAGCACCCGGCGTTTGCCGAACATATCGCCGAGCCTGCCGCTGATCGGGGTGAACACCGCACCCGCGAGCAGCGCCGCGGTGATGACCCAGGAGGCATCGGCGGCGGAGGCGTTCAGCAGCGACGGCAGCAACGGGATGATCGGGATGACCAGCGTCTGCATGAGCGAGACGACGATGCCGACCGTGCCGAGCGTCGCGATCAGTACCGCGGGTGACGGCCGCCGCTGATCGTCGGCGCTGGGGACGGTCGCGGACGCGTCGGCGGTGATGGACATGTATGTGTACGGTACACACAATATGTATGGTGCACAATTTGCTTTGCCGACATCGGACCGACATAGTGGTGCAATGTCAGACCAGGCCCGCGTCGACAGCACGGCGCTGCGGCGGCTCGTCTTCGAACTGACGCTGCTCTCCCGGCACTACCCCGCTTCCATGTTGCGCCGTCCCGGATTCCAGCTCGACCGTTCCGCCTACGTCATCCTGACCCGGCTCGAACTCGACGCCCCGCTGAGCCTTCGCGAGTTGTCAGACGCGCTCCAGCTGGACATCTCGACCATCAACCGACAGATCGCCGCCATGCTCAAACAGGATCTGGTGGAACGCGAATCGGATCCGGACGGCGGTATCGCACGCAAGATCCGCGCCAGCGACAAGGGATTGCGAGCGCTGAACGACGATCGCTCCCGCAGCTACGAGGGCATCGGCAATGTCGTCGCCGACTGGGCGGAGCCCGACGTGGCCCAATTGAGTTCGCTGATCACACGTTTCAACCAGTCCATCGAGGCGCTCGAGCACAACCGGTGGCCGCGGCCACTCGAGGAGAACTAACCGAACCGTCTTCGATCACGGCCGGGCGAAATGCGCGGTCGTAGGTTTGAAGAGCGAATTTCGAGGCACTACCGGGACAAGAGGCTCGTAGAAGGAGAACCCCGTGTCTTCCGGAATCCTGGTAGTTGTCATCGTCGTCGTGGTCGTGCTGGTCGGTGCGGCCGTGCTGGTGCCCCCGTATCTACGCAGGAAGCGTCTGCGCGACAAATTCGGCCCGGAATACGAGCGCGCGGTGGAAGAGACCGAAGATCGCCGCGCCGCCGAACGCGAACTGGCGCAACGGGAACGCAGGCACGACGAACTCGAACTGCGTGACCTGACGCCCGAACGCAAGGAAGAGTTCACCGCCGAATGGGCGAGCGTGCAGGAACGGTTCGTCGACGAGCCCGCCGACGCCGTCGGCGCGGCCGACAAGCTGGTCACGAATGTGATGGCCGAACGCGGGTACCCGACCGAAGGTTTCGACCAGCAGGTCGCCGACCTTTCCGTGGAACACGCGGCGACTCTGGACCACTACCGCGCCGCCCACGCCATCGCGATCGAACATGCCGACGGCAAGGCGAGCACCGAGGACCTTCGCACCGCCCTCGTGCACTACCGCGCCCTGTTCCTCGATCTGACGAACGGCAGCCACACCACGCACAAGAAGGACACAGTGTCATGAGCACCGAATACGACCGCAACCGCACCGGTTCGCTCACCGAGGACCCGGCCGATATCGACAACACCGACAACACGCACGGGCATTCCGGTGCCGCCGACAGTTTCGATCCCGGCGAGCACGAGGTGATCGACGCCGAGGTCATCGACGCCGAGACCAGGGATACCGAGACCGGACGGACGCCGTCCTCGGTCGACGACGACGGGCAGGTCTTCGTCGCCGGGAGCGGATCGAGCGCGGACGACGGGGAAACCGGACGTCTGTCGGCCGATGACGAATACGGCACCGGCAGCGGCGTCGGGACGCACGAGGAGAACGCGGCGAAATCCGAGGCGGATCTCCCCGAGCCCGACCGCGCGGCAGCCGACGCGGATGCCGCGCACACCGCCGACACCGAACGTGACCTGATCGCCACCGACGAGCCCGAACCGGGCGTCGACACCGTCGAGGAGAGCGCCGAATCCGAGCCGGTCGTGCGACAGCAGAGCCCGGCTCCCGACGACGACGCCGTGGTCCCGCTGTTCGACGAGCAGTCCCTGGAGCAGTTGCGGGGACGGTGGCGCGACCTCCAGGGCACCTTCGTCGATGATCCCCGTGACGCCGTGTCCCGCGCCGACGACCTCGTCGCCGAGCTGATCCACGAACTCACCAGTACCTACGCCGAACGCAAGGAGATCATCGCGGACCGGTGGTCCGACGACCCGGACACCGAATCACTGCGGCACGCGCTGCGCAGCTACCGCGCGTTCTTCAATCAGCTCCTTTCGCCCACTTCCTGACCTGGACCGCACCACCGAACCGCCCGAGCGCGACGAGCACGGCCGCGCTCGGGCGGTTCGGCGTGCCGTCCCGGCACACCGCGCTCTCGCGTCGCCGCCCCGCGCCACATAGGCTTGCGCCGTGAATTCCGGGCGGACAGTGGTCGACGGGCGTTTCGAGTTGCTCGAGCCGCTCGGTAGCGGTGGCATGGGAACGGTGTGGCGGGCCTACGATCTGGCCTTGCACCGTGAGGTCGCGCTGAAGGAGGTCCGTCCGCTCGAACCGGAGGGGCAGGGCGGGGCACCCGGCGTGCAGCGCGAGCGGGTGCTGCGCGAGGCGCGGGCGCTGGCCCGGATCGGCCACCCGAATGTGGTGGCCGTGCACCATATCGTCGACTCCCCGCCCCCGGCGCACCCGTGGATCGTGATGGAACTGGTGCGGGGCCGCACCCTCTCCGATCTGTTCGCCCAGGGGCCGATTCCGCCGGACCGGGCCGCGCAGATCGGGCGCGGGATCCTGGCGGGTCTGCGCGCCGCCCACCAGGTGGGTGTGCTGCACCGCGATATCAAACCCGCGAATGTGCTGTTGCGCGAGGACGGTTCGCCCGTACTCACCGACTTCGGCATCGCCGCGCTGCACGACGCCACCGGATTGACCGGCACCGGCAATCTCGTCGGTTCACTGGAATTCATCGCCCCGGAACGTCTCGGCGGGCAGGAGGGCAACCCGGCGTCGGATCTGTGGTCGCTCGGCATCGTGCTGTTCCTGGCGGTCGAGGGGTACCACCCCATGCGGCGCGACACCACCGTCGCCACCCTCGCCGCCGTCCTCCAGGGCACGGTCCCCGTCCCCCATCGCGCGGGTCCGCTGACCCCGGTGCTCCAGGCGATCCTGGTGGCCGATCCGAATCACCGGCCGTCGGCCGAGCAGGTCGATCACCTGCTCACCCAGGTGCTCACCGCACCCCACTCCTTCGT